>CAMLQS010000053.1 GCA_946482165.1 uncultured Verrucomicrobiota bacterium
GACGAAATTGAGACGCTCAAGGGCATGCTTTTGGATGCGGCCGCTCATTTAGGTGGGGAAAGGCACAAGAAGGGAAATGGACGGGGGCGCAAAGCGGGAAATGGGCCAACCGGCGGGCGATTCTTTGAATGAACGCCGGGAACGCGGCCGCACGATACCCTTGCCAGCGGCGGGCGCGGCCGGTTGCTTCGGCGGTTCTCATTCCGCACACGACCATGGCCGAAATCACCAAGAGCTACGAAGCCCGCGACGTTGAAAAGAAGTGGTATGCCGCCTGGCTGGAGGCCAAGGCCTTCGCCGGCAAAGCCGCGCCCGGTCAGGAGACATACACGATCGTCATCCCGCCGCCCAACGTCACCGGCATCCTGCACATGGGCCACGTGCTCAATAACACTTTGCAGGACGCGCTCATCCGCCGCGCCCGCCTCGAGGGCAAGGCCGCCTGCTGGATCCCCGGCACCGACCACGCCGGCATCGCCACGCAGACGATGGTCGAGAAGCACCTCAAGAAAACCGAGGGCAAGGGGCGCCGGGACCTCGGGCGCGACGAGTTCCTGAAGCGGGTCTGGGCCTGGCGCGGCGAGAAGGGCGACCACATCCTCAAGCAGCTTCGCGAGCTCGGCTGCTCCTGCGACTGGGACCGCACCCACTTCACGATGGACCCCGGCTACTCGCGCGCCGTGCTCTCGTCGTTCATCAAGCTCTTCGACCAGGGACACATCTACCGCGGCAAACGCATGGTGAACTGGTGCCCTGTCTCGCTCACCGCTCTCTCCGACGAGGAGGTCGAGATGAAGCCGACCAAGGGCCACATCTTCCGTCTGCAATACGAACTCGTCGAGCCGTCCACGACGAAGGACGCCGAGGGCGGCACGATCCCGCTCACGCACCTCATCCTCGAGACGACGCGCCCCGAGACCATCGCCGCCGACGTCGCCGTCGCCGTGCATCCCGACGACGCGCGCTACACCCACCTTATCGGCAAGAAAGTCTGGCGCCCTCTTGGCGAACGCGTGCAGATCCCGATCATCGCCGACAAGGCCGTCGACCCGGCCTTCGCCGCCGGCGCGCTCAAGGTCACCCCCGCGCACGACAAGGTCGACTTCGAGATCGGCCAGCGCCACGGCCTGCCCGTCATCGATTCCATCAACGCCGACGGCACGATGAACGAGTTCGCCGGCCCCGAGCTCGCCGGCATGGAGCGCTTCGCCGCCCGCAAGAAGGCCGCCGAGATCCTCCAGGAGCGGGGCAACCTCATCGAGGCGAAGCCCTACGAGAACAACGTCGGCTACTCGCAGCGGGCCGGCGTGCCCATCGAGCCGCGTCTCACCCAGCAGTGGTGGCTCCGCTACCCGCGCGTCGAGGAGGCCAAGGCGGTCGTGCGCGACGGCCTCATCCAGATGCATCCCGAGCGCTGGTCGAAGGTTTACCTCAACTGGCTTGAGAACATCCAGGACTGGTGCATCAGCCGCCAGCTCTGGTGGGGGCATCGCATCCCGGTCTGGTATGCCAAGGGCGTCGACCGCGAGAAGCTCACCGAGGCCGATCTTCGCGACCCGAAGAAAATCCATGTCTCGCTCGACGGTCCCGCCGACCCCGAGAACTGGACGCAGGAGGACGACGTGCTCGACACCTGGGCTTCCTCCTGGCTCTGGCCCTTCGCCACGCTCGGCTGGGACAACGCCGAGGAGCAGGCCAAGGCCGGCTTTTCGCATTTCTATCCGACCACGACCCTCGCGACCGGCGCCGACATCATTTTCTTCTGGGTCGCCCGCATGATCATGGCCGGCCTCGAATTCGCCAAGCCCGGCGCCTCGATCCACGAACGTATTCCCTTCAAGCACGTCTATTTCAACGGCATCGTCCGCGACAAGCAGGGCCGCAAGATGTCGAAGACCCTCGGCAACTCGCCCGATCCCCTCGACCTCATCGTCAAATACGGCGCCGACGGACTGCGCTTCGGCCTGCTCCAGATCGCGCCCCTTGGCCAGGACGTGAAGTTCGACGAGGACCGGATCGAGAGCGGAAAGAATTTCTGCAACAAGCTCTGGAACGCGTGCCGTTTCCGCCAGATGAGCGGGCCGATGAGCGACAACTCCTCGCTCGCCGCCATCCTCGCGCGTCTCGACGCCAAGCAGCTCGACGACGACGACCACGCGCTTTTCGCCGCCCTCCTCGAGGTTCAGTCGCTGCTCGAAAAGTGCTTCGCCGACTTCGAGTTCGCCGCCGCCACGCAGGGGCTCTACACCTTCTTCTATTCCGACTTCTGCGACTGGTATGTCGAAGTGGCGAAGGCCCGCCTCGCCGATCCCGCCGCGCGCGACCATGTGCTCGCCGTGCAGGATCTCGTCATCCGCCAGTTCCTGCTCCTCTTCGAGCCCTTCGCGCCCTTCATCACCGAGGAGCTCTGGACGCTGCTCGGCTACAAGGCCGCCGGCACGAATTTCCTCCAGCAGGCCCGCATCGGCACCGCCGAGGACCTGCGCGGCGCGCTTGCCGCCCGTAGTGTCCATATCGATACGGCCGCCGCCGGCCGCGTCGCCAAGCTCAAGGCCACCGTCACGCTCGCCCGCCAGCTCAAGGCCGACAAGGCCGTCGCCCAAAAGCGCGACGTGCTTTTCTCCGTCGTGGCCGACGACGCCACATGGACCGCGCTCGAGTCCGCCGCGGCGAAGTTCACCCGCCTCGCCGGCGCCGCCTCGCTGGCGCGCACCGAGTCCGCGCCCGCCTTGCCCGCGATCGTCACGCCGCTCGGCACGCTCTACCTGGACACCGGAGTGAAGGTGGATGCCGGCGCCGAACGCACTCGCCTCGCCAAGGAGCTCGAAGCCGTGACCAAGCATATCGCCGGCACCGAGTCCCGGCTCAACAACGAGGCTTTCACGAGCAAGGCCCCGCCGGCCGTGCTCGAAGGCGCGCGCAAACAGCTCGCCGACCAGCAGGCCAAGCGCGCCGAACTGGAGCGCCTCCTCGCGGCGCTGGGCTGACGCCTCCGGCCGCCGTCGCTTGGAAATGCAAGCCCCGCCATTCTGGCGGGGCTTTTGTTTCGAGCCTGGTCCGATGTAGGCCCGACCCGGCCATCCGTATGGCCGCCGCCCTACTTCTTCGGCTTGGATTCCCGCGGCGCGAACTCGTCCAGCGAATGGTGGCGCCAGGAGTTGTCGTCCGATTGCACGATGATCGTGCCCTTCTCGAGCGACTGCAGCCAGTTCGTCCCATGGTTGCTCTTCAAGTAGGCTTCGCCGGCTTCCTGCCCGAGTTTGGCATAGACGCTTTGGCGCGCTTTTTCGGCCATCGCCTTCAACGCGGTTTCTTTCTCCGCGCGGCTTAGGTTGGGGTCTTTGGCGACGGCGAGCGCGGCTTCGGGCACCGTGCGACGCTGGTCGTAGATTTCGTTGATGTCTGCCTTGGGCAACTGGAAGCGGGACGCGAGCTGCGTGAGCTGGCGGTATTCGTAGTTCTTGGCGCGGACGTAGTCCTCGTAGCGCTCCTGTCCCATTTCCTGGCGGAGCGTTTCGTTCATTTTTTTCTCGGCCGCGCGACGTCGGTCCCAGTCCTCGGACGTGTAGCTGTTGTCGGCGTTGCGCGAGAGCTCGGGGTCGGACTCCTTGAGCTTGTGGATGAGCACGAACTCGTCCTCGGAGGGTTTGAATCCGGCGAGTTCCCAGCGGAGGCTCTGCGCGATCCGCGAGGTCCGCAGCTGGTTCGCCTCGAACTCCTCGGGAGTGAGCAGTTCGCGGAGCTCCTTGTCCTTCTCGGCGCGGAGAAACTCCAGCTTCTGTTTGTCCGAGGCGAGGGGCATGCCGCGGCTCTCCATCTCGACCTGCTGGATCATGGTGTCGTAGTCCTCGCTGATCTTGCGGACCGCGTCGCGCTTGGCGGGCGGGATTGGGTTGCGGTCGTCGGCCTTGGGCGGTTCCTCGCCCAAGAGCGACACGCGCAGGGCGTCTTTCTCGCGGCGCAGGTCGAGGCGGGCGAGGCGAAGCTCCAAGGTTTCCCCCGCGTTGCGCTCGTAGTAGTCCTGCGTTTCCCAGTAGTTGGCCGGGGCCTGCTTGGGTTTCAGCGCTTCCTCGCGGGCTTTGAAACGTTCGTTGATTTCGGCGCTGACGATGGCGCGGATCAGGCGATCAGGCAGGCCGGCGGCGCGCAGGTTTTGGGTCAGCGTGGGCAGGTCCTCGGAGTAGGCTTTTTCCCAAACCTCGGCGGGAAGCGCGGAAGCGGCCGAGTTGCGCGCCGCGGCGGCCCCGGCGAGTGTGGAGGAACCGGCCCCGTCCCTCCGCTCGCTCGGCTTCGCGGTGTCCGATGCGAAGCCCCCGCGGCTGATCAGGACGGCGTTGGCGGCGACGGAACCGGCCAGAAGTATCCAAGGCACGAGAAAGCGCGGGGCGTTCATGTAAGGGTGTTTACGGCGATTAGGCAGGCGGCGGACGCGGGGGCAAGCCACGCCTCGGGTTTCGGGGCTTTTTGCACGCCGTGCAAAGCGCGCCGAGGTGCAATGTGCACCTTTCGGGCCGGGGGCGGTTTGGTTAAAAAATTCAGAAGCAGCCATGCTCGAACGGGTAGCGGGGGCGTGTTCCCGGGTGGCATGCGCGCGGCTGGGGTGGCCGTGGTTCATTTTCAGTCATCCAACCATAACCCAGCCCGGCCGACCTTGATGGAGGCCGAGGCGCAGCCCCTGTCTCATCATGTCGCTCCCACCATCCTCGGCCGCCAATCTCGCTTTTTCCCTCGGTGGATTCACCGGAACCATCGCGCGGAGCCCGGGTTTTTTCGACGACCAGGCCCGAACGAGTAGTGATAAGTTCGATACAAAGCGGGGACGCGTCGACGCCGCCTTCCCGATCGTCGCCTTCTGCCATCTGAGCTGGGACTGGGTGTGGCAAAGGCCGCAACAGTTCCTCTCGCGGCTCGCGAGGCGCCATCCGCTGCTCTTTGTCGAGACGCACTGCGTGGACATCCCGGCCGGCGAGACCGTCATCCGCACGCACAAGGATCATCCCAACGTCACCATCCTTCGCGTGCATCTGCCCGCCTCGCGGTGGACGGACGGCGCATTCATCGACTACGAGCGCCGTCGCCTCGTGCTCGAGGTTCTCGCGGGCGAGCTGCACGGGCGCTTTGAGAAGCCCGTTCTGTGGTTCAACGATCCGATGGCCGTCACCGCCTACGCGGGATGGCTGGGCGAGCGCGCGATCGTCTACGACTGCATGGACGAGCTCGCGCAGTTCAAAAACCCGCCGGCCGGCCTGCTTGATCGCGAACGCGCCCTGCTCACCTTCGCCGACGTGGTTTTCTGCGGCGGACGCAAGATGCGCGAAAAGCGCCTGCCGCTTAACCCGAACTGCCATTTCCACGGCACGGGAGTCGACTGCGAGCACTTCGGCAACGCCCGCTCCCAGTCCCTTCCGGTCGCCTCCTGCCTCACCTCCAAGCTCGGCGCCGTGCCGGGCGCCCCGGTGCTCGGCTATTTCGGCGTGATCGACGAGCGCATCGACTACGAGCTTATCGCCCGTCTGGCCGAGGCCAGGTCCGACTGGCAGATCGTCATGGTCGGGCCGGTCGCAAAGGTGAACCCGGCCGATTTCCCGCAGCGTCGCAATCTCCACTGGCTCGGCCCGCAACCCTACGAGCAACTGCCTGCCATCACGAAGGGTTTCTCGGTGTGCCTCATGCCGTTCGCGCTGAACGCCGCCACGGAATACATCAACCCGACCAAGGCCCTCGAATACATGGCCGCCGGCCGCCCGGTGGTCTCGACCGCGCTCGACGAGGTGAAGAGCAATTTCGACGGCATCGCCCGCATCGCGCGGACCCACGACGAGTTTGTCGCGCTGTGCGCCCAGGAGGTGTCTTCGCCATCCTCGCGCCGCATCGCGCGCGGGCTCGCGTTGGCGTCGGTCAACACGTGGGACATGATCGCGGCGAAGATGGAGGGACACATCTTCGATGTTCTAGCCCTCAAGGCGGCGCGGGCGTCCGCCGCGTCCGCCGCCGCCAAGATCGCCGCCTACAACGAGACAAAGGCAGCCGGCATCGCAACCTTCACCGCCTCCGCCTGTGTTTGATTACCTCATCGTGGGCGCCGGCTTCGCCGGAAGCGTTCTGGCCGACCGTCTCGCCCGTCGGCTCAACAAACGCGTGCTCATCGTGGACAAGCGCCCGCACATCGGGGGCAACGCCTACGACTGCCACGACAAGCACGGCATCCTCATCCATCGCTACGGCCCGCATATTTTCCACACCAACTCCGCGGAGATCTTCGACTACCTGTCGCAGTTCACCGAGTGGCGCCAATACCAGCATCGCGTGAAGGCCTCCGTCGACGGGCGACTCGTGCCGATCCCGATCAATCTCGACACGATCAACGAGCTTTACGGGCAAAACTTCGATCCCGAGGGGATGAAGGCGTTTCTCGCCAAAGTCGCCGAGCCGCGCGAGCACGTGCGCACCTCCGAGGACGTCGTGGTGAAGGGGATGGGGCGCGAGCTCTACGAGAAGTTCTTCCGCGGATACACCCGGAAGCAATGGGGCCTGGATCCTTCCGAGCTGGACGCCCAGGTGACCGCCCGGGTGCCGCTGCGTTTCAACCGCGACGACCGCTACTTCACGGACACCTACCAGGCGATGCCGGCGCGGGGCTTCACCCGCCTGTTCGAGAACATGCTCGATCACCCGAACATCAAGATCCTGCTCAACACCGACTATCGCGAGATCCGGCACGAGATCGAATACGGCGAGCTCATCTTCACCGGCCCGGTGGACGAGTTTTTCGACCACCGCTTCGGCAAGCTGCCGTATCGCTCCTTGGAGTTTAAACACGAGACCCACCTCAAGCCGGTGTTCCAGCCGGCGCCGGTGGTGAACTACCCGAACGACTACGCCTACACGCGCATCACGGAATTCAAATACCTCACCGGACAGGAACACCCGCTCACGAGCATCGTCTACGAATACCCGAAGGCCGAGGGCGATCCCTACTATCCGATCCCGCGTCCCGACAACGCGGCGCTCTACAAGAAATATCACGAGCTCGCCGAGGCGACCCCGGGGGTTCACTTCGTCGGCCGCCTCGCGACCTATCGCTACTACAACATGGATCAGGTCGTCGGGCAGGCGCTCACGCTGTTCGGCAAACTCGCCGGCATGAACCGCGCCGACGCCCTGGCCGAAACCGCCGTCACCTGAGCCCGCAGGGTAGGGCGGTCCCGCTGGGCTCGCCGCGCGTTCCTTCTCGTTTCGCTTGTTTCCCGAACGGCGGGCCCAGCGGTCCCGCCCCACCTCAAAGTCGTTCGCCATGTTTCCCAACTCCTCGCTGCCTCGCCCCGAGTATCCTCGTCCCGATCGCCAACGCGGTCGTGTCGAGGGCGTCGAATGGCTCAACCTGAACGGCCCCTGGCAGTTTCGTTTCGACCCGCGCCGGCGCGGCGGCGACGAGCGCTGGTTCGATCCCGAGGGGCCGGACTGGCGGGAGCAGATCATCGTCCCCTTTTGCTGGGAATCCCTCGCCGCCTGGGGCGAGGGCGACGCGGCGGGGAACGAGAACTACTACTCGAAGCGCGTCTACGTCGACCCGGTGAGCGTGACGAGCGACAACCACCGGCAGGCGCCGCGCTTCGAGGTCGGCTGGTATCGCAGGCGTGTCCGGATTCCGGATACGCCCGTGTGGCGTCAGCGCCGGGTCTACCTCACCATCGGAGCGGCGGATTTCTTCACCGACGTCTGGTGCAACGGGGTCCACATCGGCCGCCACGAGGGCGGCTACACGCCCATCGAGCTCGACATCACCGACGCCCTTCGCCCGGCCTCGGCCGGGGAGAAGGGCCGCGACGCGCTGCTCGTCATACGCGTCGAGGATCCGATGGACAACCGCGAGCAGCCGGTCGGCAAGCAGTGGGGCTGGTATACCACGACGAGCGGGATCTGGCAGACCGTCTTCCTCGAGCCACGAGCGGCGGTGCATATCGACCACTTCCGCATCACCACCGACATCGACGAGGGGAAGGTCCATTTCGAGGTATTCGGGACCGGTTTTGGCGCCGATCACGCGGTCTCGGTGGAGATCATCCCGCCCGAGGCGCCGCCTCACCGGGCGGTGCTGGCGCCGGCGGCGGCCGACGATCCGGCGGTGCACGTGGGCGATGCCGAAGTGCATCCCATCACGCTTTGGGACCCCGGAGACCCGAAAATATACCAGGTGATTTTTCGCGTTCACGACGAGGAGGATCGCGAGCTCGATGTTGTGCGCGGCTACTTCGGCATGCGAAAGATCAGCACCGAGCCGGTGGAGCAGGGCCCGGCCACGCTTTGCCTGAACAACAAGCCGATCTACCTGCGCGGCGCCCTTTATCAGAGTTACCACCCGGCGGGCGTTTACACCGCGCCGGACGCCACGGTGCTCAAGGACGACATCGGCTTCGCCCGCCGAGCGGGCTTCGATTTCCTGCGCATCCACATCAAGCTCGATGACCCGATCCTGCTCTACTACGCGGACACGATCGGCATCCTGCTCATGCAGGATTTTCCGAACTTCGGCGAAGGCGGCGACACTCCGCTGGGTCGGCGTCGTTTCGAGGAGATGATGCGCCTCGGAATCAAGCGCGACTTCAACCACCCGTCGATCATCGCCTGGTGCATTTTCAACGAGAGCTGGGGTTTTGGCGGACAGAACGAGCTGATGAAGCTCATCACGCCGCACTTGGAGATCCCCGAGGCGGACCGCGAGGCGCGGCGCGCGGCAAGCAAATCCGCCTTCGACTGGATTCACCGGATGTGGGCGCTGGCCAAGACCCTGGATGCCACCCGGCTGATCGAGGACATGAGCGTGGTCGTGTGGGAACACCTGGACGCCTACGGACACGTGGACACCGACATCAACTCCTGGCATTTCTACCTCGACGATTACGACAAGGCTCGCGCGCACATCGAGAACGTCGTGGCCAAGACCTACCGCGGCTCTACCTTCAATTACATCGAGGGCCGCGAGCAGCGCGACGCGCCGCTGATCAACAGCGAATACGGCGGCGTGGGCGCGCTCGACGGCGACCGCGACATCAGCTGGTCCTTCAAGTTTCTCACCAACGAGCTGCGCCGCCACGGCCAGTTGTCCGCCTACATCTTCACCGAGCTCACCGACGTCGAGTGGGAATACAACGGCTTCCTCAACTACGATCGCACGCGAAAGGAGTTCGGCTACGAACCGGCGATCATCAACCAGGGTGACGTGCTTCCTATCGACTCCGCGCCGATCTCGCGGGCGCCGGTGGGCGGGCGCGTGGAGGTGAACGTATTTTCGTCGCACTTCTCCCGCAGGCGCCGCGAGGGCGTGGTCCTCCACTGGATCTACTCGGGAATCGACACGCTCGGCACGGAGCACCCGGTGCTCGCCCGCGGGCGTGTGAAGATACCTTTCACCCATCACCGGGTCGAGTTGGCGCGACGCATCGCGCTCGAGCTGCCGGCGGAGCCGATGCTTTGCACGCTTTCGGTCGCGGCGGTGACCCCGGCGGGCGAGACGGTCGCCAGTAATTTCATCCAGCACCTCGTCGGCGACACGCCGCCGGAGCGCGAGGAGCGCGGGCCCACTCTCGTGCTTCGGCGCCGCGTCCAGGACTGGCACTCCGCGGTGTGGAGCTTTGGCGGCGCCACGCGCGAGGAGGCGGAAAAGGAGGGGGTCGCGTTTGGCGTGGGCGCGGGGCATTTTGAATGGTGGTTCACCGACCCCGAGTTGCGTCGCTTGAAGGACGCGGCGCGCATTCGGCTGCTGGTCGAGGTATCCTCGCGCCGGCTCGACGTGCCGCAGACCGACACCCACCGGCACCCGACGTGGTGCGAGGTCACGCTCAACGGCGTGCCGATCCACCGCGGAATCTTGCCGAACCATCCGCATGATACCCGCGGCGCCCTCAGCTACCTGCGCGGCGGGCGCGGCGGCTACGGATATCTCGTTCGCGCCGTGCTGGAGGGAAGCGCGCTGGAGAGCGTCCTGGCGTCCGCGGGTCGGGAGGGGCTGCTGCGTTTGCGTTGCACGGTGCCGGATGTCTCCCCTGTGGGAGGCCTGAGCGTCTACGAGCACGACAGCGGACGTTATCCCATTGCCCCGACGATCATTGTCGAGTGGCCGCAAGGCTGAGCCAGCCGCGCGGGAGGGATTTCGCCTCAGGGGCTGCGCCCTGAGTCCGCGGAGCCATGCTTCCCCCCTGCCGTCTCTTTCGCGTCTCCGCTAGAGTGATCCTCCACAACTTTTATGGGCTTCGACAAATGGGAGAGGGAAGGGTCGGGCCGTCTATTGGCGGCGTCGGCGGAAACAATCGGGCTGGTTAAAAACAGGCACGGTATCCGCAGGGCGGATGGCGGGCGCGGCGAGAGAGGGGGCCGCCAATGAGGCGAAAACTGGCGGGAGGAATCGGCGCCTCGCTCGCGTTGCTGGCGATGGCGGCCGTTTGGGTGTTCGGTGCGGGACCGAAGGAAACGGGCCTGAGCAACGAAGCCCATGCGCCGGGCGAAAATCTCAACCTCGGCTTGATCGCCGCCGCCGCCTCGGCGCCTGCGTGGCGGGATGCGGCGCCCGCCGCGGCCTTCGCTTCCAACGAATCGTCCAAGGCTGGCGAGCGGCGGCAACGCCAGCTGGAACGGGCGCTGCAAGTGAAGGTGATCGAGCCGCTGGCGAATCCGGACGGCGCGTCTTGGCGGGAAGGCCAGGAGCTGACGCTGGCG
Source organism: uncultured Verrucomicrobiota bacterium (assembly GCA_946482165.1). Next base: position 10,714 of record CAMLQS010000053.1, read on the forward strand.
CTTTTCGACGGCGAGGTTGAACACGCCGTGATCGAGCGCGTGTGGCCGGGCGGGGGAGGCATCGGTTCGGCGAAGGTCTCGGGCCGGCTCGCGTCAGGGGGAAGTTTCGCCTTCGCGGTCGCCGCGCGAGGCTTGCGCGAAGGTTTGATACTCCCCGGCGGGGACGGACCCGTTTACCGTATCCTCGGAGCCGAGGACGGCGGGCTGCGGTTGGCGAAGCTGCCGCGCGACGCGGTGCTGTGCGCGAGCCTGCCCCGGCCGCCAAGCCGTCCGGCGACCGCCGGCATGCCGGCGCCGGGCGTGGCGCCCTCGGTCGCGGCGATGGCGGCGCCCATGCTGGACAGCCGTCCCGAGGCGGAGCCCGTGCTGTATCTCGATTTCGACGGGGAGACGGTGAACGATCCGATCTGGAACCGCGGAACCACGATTCAAGCGGCGCCGAGCGGCCTGACGGAGTCGGAGATCCGGCGCGTGTGGAGCATGGTGGCGGAGGATTACCGGCCGTTTCGGATCAACGTTACGACCGATCCGTCTCGTTACGCCGCGGCCCGGCCCATGCAGCGTATGCGCTGCATCATTACACCGACGAACGAGTGGTATGGCGACGTGGGCGGCGTTGCGCTGGTGTTTTCGTGGCGCGACGCGAGCGCGGGCGCCTTTGCGGCGAACGTGCCGTGCTGGGTGTTTTCGGATCCGGGGGTGATGCTGCCGGAGGATGTCGCGCTGGCGATCAGCCACGAGGCGGGACACACCTTGGGCCTGTATCACGACGGCCTGCGCGGCGAGAACGGCGTGACGCCGCCGGACGGCGATTACTATCAAGGGCAAGGCGCGGGCGCCACCGCGTGGGGGCCGATCATGGGCGCTCCGTATGGCAAGCCGCTCATCCAGTGGAGCCGCGGAGATTACTCCGTGGGCGCGCGAGTCGCCAACAACCCCGAGGACGACGTGGCCCTGATCGCGACGATCGAGAACCACGTGGGCTTTGCCGCCGAGCGCCGCGCGGAGACGCTGGCTGATGCGTGCCGGCTGGGGCTCGCATCCGATGGCGTCACGGTGGAGCACAAGGGAATGATCGAGCGGGCGGGCGCGGAGGCGTGGCTGATTTTCGCCACGGGCGGGGGCGTGTTGAATCTGGAACTCGCGCCAATCGATCCGGCGGTGCCAACCGCGACGAACTTCGACGGCACGCTTACTATCACGACAATGGCGGGCGCGGTGCTGGCGTCGGCGAATCAAACGGGGACCTGTTTCCCGCGGCTGACCGCATCTTTGGCGGCAGGCGTGTATGTGCTGCGGGTGAAGTCGACCGGCGAGGGGAGTCCGGCCGCGGGAGGTTACTCGAACTACGGAAGCATTGGACGCTACCGCGTGGTCGGGCAAATCCCGGCCGCGACCGGCGTGGCGCCGCAGATGGGAGGCGCGCCGCGCGGAGAGGGACGGGCGGGGGAGGAGTTTGGCTACCTGATCGAATCGGCCGGGGCGGGTCTTGCGTTCGCCGCGGACAACCTGCCTCCCGGTTTGACGGTGGGCGCGGATGGGCGAATCGGCGGCGTGCCCAGCCAGCCCGGCTTGTGGACGACGACGGTGCGTGCGACCAACGCGGCCGGCGCGTCGAGCAGGACGGTGACGATCGCCGTCGCGGGGGGAGATTTCGCCGCGTCGCTGGATGCGTCGGGCATGGTGTTCACGACAGGCGGGTCCCGGCCTTGGCGGAGCGTGGCGGAAGCCGGCGCGCCGGTCGGCGGATCGAGCGCGCGCAGCGGCGAGCTGCTCGACGACAACGGCGAAAGCTGGATTGAAACGCAGGTCACGGGTCCGGGGCGGATCAGCTGGCTGTGGCGCGTGTCGTCGGAAAAGGACTACGACCTCTTGCATGCCTCGCTGGACGGGACTCCCGTCGCCGCGATCTCCGGCGATGTCGCGTGGACGGAGCGTGTGATCGATGTCCCCTCGGGAACGCATGTGCTGCGCTGGAGCTACGACAAGGACGACTACCTTTCCGAGCGCGAGGACTCGGCATGGATCGACCGTGTGCGTTGGGAGCGGGGTTTTGAGCAGTGGACCACGGCTTCGGCTCTGCCGTCGGCCGCGGCCGCGGCCGAAGCGGATCCCGATGGCGACGGCGCACCAAACCTTCTGGAGTATGCCTTTGGCCGTTCGCCGGGCACACCCGATGGGCTGGGCTCGGCGGTGAACGTGATGCCGGTCGCGGTCTCTGGCGGAAGTGCGGCGGTTGCCCTGGAGCTGACGTTTACCCGTCCTCCCGCCTTGGCGGACATTCGCTACGTGGTCGAGGTGTCGTCCGATTTGCTGGTCTGGACCCGCGGCCACGCTTACGGCCCGAGTGCGGACAATTCCTCCTCAACGCTTCCCACGAGCGAAATTGAGCGCACCGCGCTACCGGACGGCGGCGAGCGGGTCCGCGTGCGTGATCGCAATACCGGGGGCGGCGACCGGCGTTTTATCCGGCTGCGGGTGGAACGCACCTAGGCGTTGGTGCGGAGAAAACAGCGAAGCTTGGTCATGGGACTGATCAAAATTGTTCACGCCAGCCCCGCTCGGTGTCGTTGATCATCTCATTTGATTCATGGATGGCCGATTGAGTGTCGAGTTATGGTTCATGTGGATCGTTTTTTGGCCGATTTTGTGTCGCAAAAAACGACACATTTACGGGCGCGCGGCGCCGGCTCGTGCATTAATCACTTTCATGCAGGTTCTTAAGGTTTTTACCTAAGGCTGGCACAATGGGCGCTTAGGTAGGTTTACCCTCCGATACCCCCGAGAAGGGCATCGGTAGCGGTCAACCAACCAAAAACAACCAGCACGCATGAAATCCCGCCTGAAATACGCCGGCCTCGGAGCCGCTCTCGCCACCGCCGCCACCAGCCTCCAAGCCGAGGTGTCGATCAATGAAAACCTTTCCCTCAACGGTTATGTCATCGGCGCCGGAGTCGTGACCGAAGGCACGCCAGCCAAGAACGGCCCCGAGTTCGGGAAAAGCGCGTTCTTTTATGACTCCGCCTATGTCGCCTTGAACGGCAAGTATAACGATTTCTCCGGCAAGGTCAGCCTCTTCGCGGTTTCCCCCTTCGACAACAACACCGGCGACGACACCGGCGTTCTGGACGCCTACGTTACCTATACGGCGGGCGACGTCGCCGTCACGGCCGGCAAGTATCTTGGCTACCTGGGCTACGAGTCCTTCCACAGCGTTAACAACGCGTTCATCAGCTTCAGCCAGGCGCTCTATTCCAGCCCGTGGTCCACGGGTGCGAAGATCGACTACACCGGAGAGGGCTTTTCCGCCGGCTTCTCGGTTCGCGACTCCCAGATGTTCGCCACCGGCAGTTTCTTCGAGGGCGACGGCGAAATCGATGACGATATCGGCTACGAGGCCTTCTTCTCGTTCACGGGTATCGAAAAACTCACCATCTTCGCGGGCGCGGGCTACGAAGACGTGGACGACCTCGGAATCGGTGGCGTCTACACCCTCGACTTCTGGGCCCAATACGCGGTCACCGACAAGTTCACGCTCGTCGGCGAGTTTGCGTTGGTCGAGGACGTCGTGAAGAGCAGCTGGCTCCTCCAGGGTTCTTACGCGGTGACCGAGGACGTGGCCGTCGCCGCCCGCTTGACCGGCTCCGAAGACGACACCGGTTTCGGTTCGGACGCTCTGGGTTACGGACTCGCCTCCACTTACACCATCACGCCCAACTTTTACGTGAAGGGCGAGGTCACCAAGACCGAGTTTGACGCCGGCTCGGACGTGTTCAGCTACGCGCTGCAGGGCATCTTCAAGTTCTAATCGCCACTCCGGCTGACGAACCTTTTCGGGCCGAGGTCCCTGCGCGGACTTCGGCCTTCTTCTCCGGTGGCGCGGCGGCTCCGTGCCCGCGTCCCGGTTACCGACAACTTTCAGTTTTCCCTCACCTATGTTCAAAAAGCTCACCAAGACCCTCGGGGCCGGCGCGATCGCGCTCGGCGCCCTCGCCGCCTCGACCCTCCACGCCGCCGAAGAGACCGTTAAGGTCGGCGTGCTCCACTCCCTGTCCGGCACCATGGCGATCTCGGAGACCTCCCTCCGCGACGTCCTCCTTTTCACCGCCGACGAGATCAACGCCAAGGGCGGCGTGCTCGGCAAAAAGATCGAGCTCGTCATCGTCGACGGCGCCTCCGACTGGCCGACCTTCGCCGAAAAGGCCAAGCAGCTCACCGAGCAGGACAAGGTCGCCGTGACCTTCGGCTGCTGGACCTCCGTTTCCCGCAAATACGTGCTGCCCGTTCTCGAGAAGAACAACGCGTTGCTCTTCTACCCCGTGCAATACGAGGGCGAAGAAGAGTCCCAGAACGTGTTCTACACCGCCGAGGCAGTCAACCAGCAGGCCACGCCCGCCGTCGACTACTACCTCGCCGAGGGCAAAAAGAAGTTCTACCTGCTCGGCACCGACTACGTCTATCCGCAGACCACCAACCTCGTGCTCCTCGAGTATCTCCTCTCCAAGGGAGTTCCGCTCGAGAACATCGGCGGCGGCTTCAAGAAGGACGAGAACGGCAAGATCATCGCCGCCGGCAAATACACCGGGTTCGGCCACACCGACTACCAGCAGATCGTCTCCGAGATTAAGCAATTCGCCGCCTCCGGCGACGCCTGCGTGATCTCGACGCTCAACGGCGACACCAACGTTCCTTTCTTCAAGGAATACGCCGCCTCCGGCCTCAGCGCCGAGACCTGCCCGGTCGTCTCCTTCTCGATCTCCGAGGACGAGTTCCGCGGCCTCCCCGCCGCCCAACTCGTCGGTCAGCTCGGTTGCTGGACCTACTTCCAGTCGCTCGATACGCCGGCCAACAAAAAGTTCGTCGGCGACTTCAAGAAGTGGCTCGCGGGCACCTCCGCCGCCGGCGTCGTCAAGGAAGGTCGCGTCACCTGCTCGCCCATGGTGCTGAGCTACGACGGCGTTTATCTCTGGAAGGCCGCGGTCGAGAAGGCCGGCAGCTTCGAGGTGGACAAGGTCCGCGAGGCCCTCAAGTCCGGCCTCTCCTTCGACGGCCCCGGCGGCACCGTCACCACCCAGAAGAACATGCATCTGACCAAGAACGTCTACATCGGCGAGACCAAGGCCGACGGTCAGTTCAAGATCCTCAAGTCCTTCAAGGACGTTTACGGCGAGCCCTGGCTCAAGGGTAAGTTCAAGTAAGCCGCTCCGCCGAACCGTCGCTCTGTTTGGACAATGTCCGGGCAGGGACGGGCCGTCGGCCCGCCGCCGCTCTCCGAGCCGCGGCGGTTCCGGCGGATCCTCCCGCCCATCCCACGGCGTCTTTGGTTAAGACGCGCGTGTTGGTTCCACTAGGTTTGTGGTTTCTCGGGGCGGGTCTTCGCTGACCCGCCCCGAGTTTTTTTCCCCGTCGAATGAAAATTATTCTTCGTTCGGCCCGCCTCCTGCTCATGGCCCCGCGCCTGCCGTGCTCATGATATTCCGCTTCTTACGCTTTCTACTTTTCGCTTCGCTCTGGGCCGGCGCGCTCTCCGCCGCCACGCCGCGCGAAATCATCGCCGCCGCCGCGCTCGAGGAGGACTCGGCCAAACGGCGCGAGTTGATCCTGTCCTTGGTCGGGCAGGGTGACGAGGCCATCGCGCCGCTCCTCGGAGTTTGGCGCCAGGACGCCCTCTTCTTTTATGCGCCCGCCGAAGGCGCGAGAATCCCCGTGACCCTCGTCGGCGACAAAGATGCGTCCGACGCCCAGGCCGCCGTCCGCGTCTCCGACGGTCAGCCTCTCCTCGGCGCCGATGGCCGGCCGATCCGGCTGATCGCAGGCGAACTCACGGCCGCCGAGCACACCTCCTCTCTCCGGCGCGCCATGAAATCCGTGCTCGACGTGATCGACATCGCCGCGCCTTTGCCGGCCGTGCGGATCAAGGCGATCCAGACGCTTGGCCAAAGCCAGAGCGCCGAGCATCTGCCCGTCCTGCAAACGCGGCTCTCGATCGAGGAGAACGGCAAAGTGATCGTCGCCCTGCGCGAGGCGATCGCGCTTATCGGCCTCAAGTCGGCCGCCGTCGAAACGAAGCTGGCCGCGCTCAAGGAGCTCGCGGAGCTCAAAACACTCTCGAGCTCCGATTTCCTGAAGACCGCGTTGAAGGATGCCGAGACCGCCGGGAACAAGGAACTCGCCGCCGCCGCGCAAGACGCGCTGAAAGCCGTCGAATCGCACCGGTCTTTCGTCGATATTTTCGGCACCATTTTTCGCGGCCTGAGTCTCGGCAGCATCCTGCTCGTGCTCGCGCTCGGCCTCGCGATTACCTTCGGCCTGATGGGCGTGATCAACATGGCGCATGGCGAGATGATCGCGGTCGGCGCCTACACGACCTACCTGGTGCAAAACATCTTTGGCGCCGGCATCGTGATCCCGTTTTTCGGCCTGAGCCTCTCCATCCCGGGCATGAATTTGGGCGGTTGGGCCTACCAGTGTTATTTCATCGCCGCGGTTCCGCTCAGTTTCCTGATGGCGGCGCTGGTCGGAATCGGCCTCGAGCGCAGCATCATCCAGCGACTCTACCGCCGCCCGCTCGAGAGCCTGCTCGCGACCTGGGGCGTGTCCGTCGTGTTGCAGCAGGTCTTCAAGCTGATGTTCGGCTCGAACAACGTGCAGGTATCGAGCCCCGTCTACCTCAGCGGCAACTGGACGGTTAACGATATCATCTTCGGCTGGAATCGCGTCTTCGTGATCGGCTTCGCCCTCATGATCGTGTTCGGGGTGTGGCTCGTGCTGACCCGCACGCCCCTCGGTCTCCTCATTCGCGCCGTCATGCAAAACCGCCAGATGGCCTCGTGCATGGGCGTGCGCACGGAACGGGTCAACATGCTGACCTTTGGCCTCGGCAGCGGCCTCGCCGGCCTCGCAGGCGCCTTCCTCAGCCAGATCGGAAACGTCGGCCCCTCGATGGGCCAAAACTACATCGTCGACTGTTTCATGACCGTCGTCGTCGGTGGAGTGGGCAACCTGCCCGGCACCGTCATCAGCGCCTTCGGCATCGGCCTCGCGGACCAGTCCCTGCAGCAGATCCTTCTCGATCCGGTGATCGGCAAGATCTTGGTCCTCGCCTGCATCATCCTATTCCTGCAATGGCGCCCGGCGGGCATCTTCGTCACCCGCAGCCGCAGCCTCGATTGAACCCATGAGCGTCTCTTCCACCCGTCGGATCGAGTTCATCGCAGTCGCGATCATCGCGCTGTTCCTGATCGTCGTCTTTCCTCTCCTGAATTCGCAGGGGCTGGTCAGCAACTTCACGATCAACCTGTGGGGCAAATATCTTTGCTTCGCGCTGCTGGCCATTTCCGTCGACCTGCTCTGGGGCTACACCGGCCTCCTCAGCCTCGGCCAGTCTCTCTTCTTTGCGCTCGGCGGCTACATGCTCGGCATGCACCTCATGCTCATGATCGGCGACCAGGGCGTCTATGCGCAGGCGGGAAAGAACCCGAACCTGCTTCCGGACTTCATGGTGTTCCTCGGGCACACCTTCCTGCCTAGCTTTTGGCGGCCGTTCTACTCCCCGTGGTTCGCCGGGCTCATGGTGCTCGTGGTCCCGGGCGTGATCGCCGGGGTGTTCGGCTTCCTCGCCTTCCGCTCGCGCATCAAGGGCGTGTATTTTTCCATCCTCACCCAGGCGCTCACCTACGGCGCGGCGCTGCTGTTTTTCCGCAACAGCATGCTGATGGGCGGCAACAACGGCTTCACCGACTTCAAGTTCCTTCTCGGCTCCGACCTGCGCACCGCCGCCACGCAGCGGGGGCTCTTCATCGCCACGGCCGTGACGCTGCTTGTCGTCTATATCGGTTGCCGCCTGCTCAACGAGACCAAGTTCGGCCTCGTGCAGCGCGCCATCCGCGACGGCGAAAACCGAGTGCTCTTCAGCGGCTACGCCACCGCTCATTTCAAGCTCTTCATCTTCGTCGTGAGCGCGGCCATCGCCAGTGTCGGCGGCGCTCTCTACGTGCCGCAGGTAGGCGGCGTGAACCCCAGCGTGATGACGCCGGAAAAGTCCCTCGAGGCGGTCGTGTGGGTCGCCGTCGGCGGCCGCGGCACGATCCTCGGCCCTATCCTCGGCGCCATCGTGATCAACGCGCTCAAGAGCTGGGCGACCAAGGAATTTCCCGACTACTGGCTCATCATTCTCGGCGGTCTCTTCATCCTCGTCGTGCTCTTCCTCCCGGGCGGGCTCGTCAGTCTGCCCGAGCGCCTCAAGGCCGCATGGGCGAAGTTCCGCAAGCCCGCCGCGTCCGACGCCGACACGAAACCCGCCACGACCTGACCCATGCCACGCGCCCTGCTCACCGTGGAGGATGTCTCCAAGACCTACGATGGCTTCAAAGCCATCTCCAACCTCAATTTCTACCTCGTCGAAGGCGAGCTGCGCACCGTCATCGGCCCGAACGGCGCCGGCAAATCCACCTTCTTCGATCTCATCACCGGCCGCGCCCAGCCCGACAAAGGCAAGATCGAGTTCGGTGCCGATCCGCTGACGCATCACGACCTCACGAAGCTCAACGAATACGAGATCAACCGCCTCGGCGTGGGACGCAAATTCCAGACGCCGAGCGTCTACGTCGAGCACACCGTCTGGGACAACCTCGTGCTCTCGCTCAAGGGTCCCCGCGGCGTCTTCGCCTCGATCTTCCGGCGCCTGTCCTCCTCCGACCGCGACCGCATCGACGAACTGCTCAAGCTGGTTCGCCTCGACACCAAACGACACTGGAAGGCGGGCCAGCTCGCCCACGGCGAAAAACAATGGCTGGAGATCGGCATGCTCCTCGCTTCCGAGCCCAAGCTTCTCCTCATCGACGAACCCGCCGCCGGCATGACCGACGAGGAGACGCACCGCACGGGCGAGCT
>CAMLQS010000054.1 GCA_946482165.1 uncultured Verrucomicrobiota bacterium
GGGACTTCGTGCGGTTCCAGGATACCCGGCTCCGTCACGAGGTAGAGAAAGTCCGCCGCGTGATATTTATGCAGCCGGGAAAATTTCACCCCCAGCAGGAGCTTCCGCTGCAAGGCTTCAAAGTCTGTCTCCAAGGCGTGCAAGGTCTCATGCCGCAGCCCGCCGAAGTCGTAGCTGTCGAATTCGGCAAACAGCGACTCGCCGCGCCGCAAGTCGGGTCGGTGCATCGCAAGCAAAGCGCGCAACGCCCGCAGTCGTTCGGACAGCGCCCGCAACTCCGTCTGCGCAGCGGGTTCGTCCACCTGATCGCGAAGAAAATCCACCCGGCTTTGCTTGCATTCGAACAAGGCTGAACGGGCCTCGGGCGAAGCGGGCTTGCGTGTCAACGCGGCCACGTCGGCCCGATAGCCGCTTCGCGGCACCCGCACTTCGCAGGCCACGAATGCGAACCCGGCCGTCATCGCCCATTCGCAGGCGAGACGCTTCAGCACGCGATGCCGCTCGGTTTCTCCGCTGCTCATTGCCTATCCCAAATTCGGAAAAAAGCTGTGGCGTCTGAGCAGGTGGGTAGTGCGTCCCTGCGCATGCCGTCGGGACAATCCACGGGCGGAGGGACCGCCCCCGTCCACCTTCCGGACGCCAATCCGGACCAGCGTTACCGCCGCCTCAGAGATGCAACTTCAGCCCTTGGCGAAGGTAGGTGGGAACGTCGAGATCCTGCCCTTCGAAGAGATTGCGATCCGTCTTTTCGAAGCTGCCGCGCGTCTCGTGCTCGCCGAAGCTGAGTTCGACTTGGTCGGCGGCAACGGCGGGAGCGAGGGGGCGTCCCTTGCGGGAAGATTTGCCGGACGCAGCGTCGGCGCCGAGCTCGAGGTCGGCATCCGATGCGGGCGCGGCGCCCGCCGCGGCATCGGTCGTGGCGACGGCAAGGATGGGGGTCGCGGAGGGAGCGGACGAACCGGCGGCGCGGGCGCGGGCGGCCGGTGCGCGGCGCGGCGCGAAAACACGTCCGCCGACATCGCTCGTGCCGAGCACCATCAGCTCGACGCGGCCCTGGCAGGTCTCGTCGATCACGGCGCCCATGACCACGTGCGCCTCCTTGCCAAACTGCTCGGTGACGGCGGCCATGATCTCGTTGACCTTGGGCAAGGTGAGATCGGTGCCGCCGACGATGTTGACGAGCAGCCGGTCAGCCTTGCGCGCGAACTCGGGCGTGGAGAGCAACGGACAGGTCTTGAGGTTGTCGAGCGCCTCGGCGACGGGGTCGGCGTCGGCGCCGACTGCGAGGCCGAAGAGCGTCTTGCCGCCGCGGGTGTGGAAAGCCTGCCGGAGCGTGGCGAAGTCCAGGTTGATCAGGCCGGTGCGGAACATCATCGACCAGATCGACTTCACGCCGCGGCCGATCCACTCGTCGGCGCGCGCGAAGCTGTCGAGAACGGTTTCGCCCTCGGCGGCCTCCTGGAGAAGGAGGTCGTTCGGAAGCGGGATAACGGCGTCGCAAACCTTGCGCAGGGCCTGAAGGCCCTCGTCGGCCTGCTTCACGCGGCGTCCGCCTTCGAAGCTGAAGGGCAGCGTGACAAATGCGATGACCACGGCGCCTTGTTCGGCGGCGATCTCGGCCACGGTGGGCGCCGCGCCGGAGCCGGTGCCGCCGCCCATGCCGGCGACGAGGAAGACCAGATCGCAATCCTTCACGACCGCGGCGATCTTCTCGCGGTCGGCCTCGGCGGCCTGGCGGCCCAGGTCGGGATCGGCGCCCGCGCCGAGACCGCGCGTGATGCCGGCGCCGATGAGGATCTTGTCCTGCACGGGCGAGGCGGCGAGCGCCTGGGCGTCGGTGTTGATGACCGCCATCTGAAGGCGGTCGAGGTTCTCCATTTTCAGGCGATCGACGGCGTTGGCGCCGGCGCCGCCGAGGCCGACGACCTTGATGGCGATGCGACGGTCGGTGAGGAGATCGGCGGAAAGGGGCAGCGGAAGCTCGGAGGAGGCGTCGGACATTGTTATGAAGGATGAAGGCGGAAACCTGAGACCTGAGGAGGAATCAGCGTTTCGATCTCGGTGGTTTGGGAATTTCAGGTCTCAGGTTTCAGGCCTCAGGTCTGCTTTCACAGCCGCGCGAGGTTGTCGACGGCCTGGCGGAACTTGCCGAAGAATCCGGCGGGCTTCGCCGCCGCGGTTTCAAGTTGCTGGGTGAGGCCCTGGTGCAGGAGACCGAGCGCGGTGCTGTAGGCGGGGTGCCGCAATTTTTCGGCGACCTCGACGCGCGGGATGCCGAAACGGGCGGGAATCTCAAACACGCGGGCGGCGGCGTCCTCGATGCCGGGCAAGGCGGTGGTGCCGCCGGTGAGCACGACGCCGGCGAGGGTCTCCGCGGGCGTGTAGATGTTGCCCAGCTTCTTGCGGACGACCTCGAAGATCTCGCGCACGCGGGCGGTGGTGATCTGTTCGATGGTCATGCGCGGGAACTTGCGGTCTCCGATGCCCATGTCGCCGTTGAGCCAGACCGCGTCGTTGCGGTCCTTGGCGGCGACGGTGGCGCGGCCGTAGAGATTTTTCATCTTGTCGGCCTGGCCCTCGGTGATGCGCAGCCCCAGCGAAAGATCGTTGGTGAGATGATTGCCCCCCACGGGAACGACGCCCGCGACGTAAGGACGGCCGTGGCGGTAGTAGGCGTAGTCCGTGGTGCCGGCCCCGATATCGATCGCGAGCACGCCGTGCTGGCGCTCTTCGGGCGTGGTGAGGATGTTGCCGCCGGCGAGAGACGAAAGAACGAGTTCGGTGACCGGGAGGTTGAAGTTGCGGATGATATGCACGCCGTCGGCAATGCGGTTTTGCTCTCCGTGCACGTGCCAGACGCCGACCGAGAGCCGGTCGCCGCGAATGTCCTCGGGCGAGGGATTGAGCGTGCCGTCGAGGTAAAAGGGGCGGCGCAGGAAATGAACGATGCAGCGGCCGGGCGGCAGCGCCTTCGACTTGGCGAGGCCGTAGACGCTGTCGATATCGAGCTGGCTGACGCGCCCCTCCAACCCGCCGACATTGACGCTCGCCTCGTGATAAAAACCGTCGATGTGGCTGCCGCTCTGGGCGAGGTAAATCTGTTGCAGGCGGGCGCCGGCGCTTTGCTCGGCGGCGACCAAGGCGCGGTGGGTGGCTTCGCCGGCCGCGGGAGCGTCGACCACGACGCCCTTCACCACGCCGCGGGATGGGAACTCGCCCAAGCCGATGACGTTGAGCCGCGAGCCGGAGATCTCGCCGACGAGCGCGGTGACCTTGGAGGTGCCGATTTCGACGGCGCCGACGATGCGTGACTTGGAGAAGGCGGACATGAAGAAGAGGGATGAGGTGCTGAAACCTGAGACCGGAGAGGAAGGATGCGTTTGGAAGACTGAGACCTGAATCGAATGGAACTAGGACAGGTTTTGCGTGCGTTGTTTGGTGCGCTTGGCCATGGTGACGAAGATCGAGATCAACTCGTCAGCCTCCGTCCAGATGGGCGTGGTGCGGGAGGAATCTGCTTCGCAATCCTCGTTCAAGAGCTCGAGCCAGAGTTGCGTTTCGTCCGCTTCCTGCGCGCAAAGTTCGATCTTCGCCACGAACTCGGCGTCGCTCCTGGCCCGCGACGCTTCCCGATAGTTTGCGGCCACGGAAGTGCCGGCGCGGAGCATTTGGCGTCCAAGGATTCGGACATCTTCGCGCCGAAAATCCAGCTGCTGATACCCGCGAACGACCATCGAGGCGAACGACTTCGTTCGCGCACGCAGGGCCTGCTTCTTGTCTTCGGAATTCATGTCCGGGTTTCAGGTCTCAGGTTTCAGCGATTCAACCCTCAGCTAGATGCGGAAAAAGGTGAGCGGGGCGGGCGCTTGCGCCGGAGCAGGAGAAGCGGGGCGCGCAGGACGGGTGGACGCGCCCGAGGCGGCGGGTTTGGACTCCTTCACTGGAGCCTCGAACGCGACCGGGACCTGGCGGCTTCCGACCGCGAGATTGATCGAACGGACGGGAGCGGCGCCGGGCTTGGCGCGAATCTGGTCGAGAATGTAGTCCAGCCGCGCGATCTGGCGGTAAAAGTCGTCGCGTGTTCCGAAAATGATCTCCCCCACATCCTGGGTGCGCACAAGAATGACCCCGTCACGCGCGAAGCGGGCAAGCGACACGGTCTGAAAATCCTTGGCGAGCGAAGGAGCCGACGCTCGGGCGGTGCCGAGCAGATCCGAGACGGCGTCCATCCCGGGAACCGGCGAGAAGCCGAGGCCCGAGAGCTGGCGCGTGAGGCTGACGCCTCCCAGCCACGGCAGGCCCAGCAGGACGGATTCGTCGTAGCCCTCGCCGGCGAAAACGAAGCCGTCGCGCGCCACGAAAAGGTGACGCTCCACGCCGTCGGGCGTGCGGGCGCGGACGCGAAGGACGGGGCTGCGTTCTTCCAAGGTGACGGCCAGCACGTCGGGAAAGCGGCGGGCGACGACCGCGACCTTCACCTGGCCGGACTCGAGCAGGCGGTCGCGCAGGGCGTCGATCTCCAGATCCATCAGCGGCACGCCGGGGCGGACGCCAAGGGTGCGCTCGACCCAGGCGCGATTGAGGACGCCATCTCCGCGGACGACGATTTCGCGAAGCGGCGCGGAAGGCGCGGGCGCGGCGAGCGCGGCGGGATTGTCGTTCCAGATGCGCCACCCGAGGTATCCAAAAATCAAACACGCCGCGGCCAGGCCGACGCCGATCCAGTGGCGCAACGCGGAAAGGACCAGGCGGCGACGTCCGGTGCGGGTGCGCGGACGCGGCGCGGCCTCCGGGGCGACGGTGTCGCGCCAGGTGGGTGCGGTCTGCGGGATGATCGGGACGTGGTTCACGGCAAGCGGCTACGCGGAAGGACGGGCGGTTTCCTGAAGACGACGCACGGCGGGTTTGACCAACTCCCCGACCAGTCCGGTGAAATCGAGCCCAGCGCAACGCGCGCTCATCGGCAGGAGACTGGTTTCCTTCATGCCGGGGAGCGTGTTTATTTCCAGCAGGAAAAACGCGGATTCCGAAATGAGGATGAAATCGACGCGGGCGTAGTCGCGGCAACCGCAGGCGGCGAACGCCTTTTCGGCGGCGTCGCGCACGGCCGCGGTGGCGGCCTCGGAGAGCGGCGCGGGGGCGAGATACTCCGTCGCCCCCTTGGTGTATTTGCTCGCGAAATCGTAGACGCCCGAGCGCGGGCGGATCTCGACGACGCCCATGGACTTGCCGGCCAGGACGCCGACGGACAATTCACGGCCGACGAGACGCGGCTCGGCGATCCAGTTGCCCGGCGCGAGCGCGGCGAGCGCGGTCTCGAGCGCGGCGCGATCCTCGGGGAGGGCGAGGCCGACGGAAGAGCCTTGGTCGTTGGGCTTGAGCACGATGCGCTCGGAGCCGAGCGCGGCGATCAACTCGTCGGCGGTGGGACGCACGGCGCCCGATGCGACGGCGAAGGTGCGATCCGGGGCGACGTTCACGCCGACGGATGCCGCGGCGCGCTTGGTCGCGGCTTTGTCCATCGTGAGCGCGGACGATGCGGCGTCGCAACCCGCGTAGGCGATCCCCGCGGCGTCGAGGAGACGCTGCATGCCGCCGTCCTCGCCGAAGGTGCCGTGAAGCGTCGAGAAGACGACGTCGCGGGAGGGATCGATGCCGGGGGGAAGCGCCGCGGCCTTCACGTCGATCAGACGCGTCGGCCAGAGGCGGGCGAGCGCGGCGGCCGAGGCGGCGCCGGAGCCGAGCGAGACTTCGCGCTCGGAAGAGACGCCGCCGGCGAGGACGGCGACGCGGATACCGGGAACTTGAGCGGGGGCGGAGGCGGACATCACAGAAATTCTTTCCAATCCCGGCCGTAGAGCAGGACCTCGGGTTCGAGGCGGACGCCATGGGCTTTCTCGACCTGCGCGCGGACACGGCGGACGAGCGTGATCACATCGGCGGCGCGGGCGCGGTCGTGATTTACGATGAAATTGGCGTGGACGGGCGAGACCTCGGCGTCGCCCTCGCGGGCGCCCTTGAGGCCGGCGGAGTCGATGAGGCGGCCGGCGGAGTCGCCCGGCGGGTTTTTGAAGATGCAACCGGCCGACGGCTCGCGGGGCTGGGTCTTGCGGCGCTTGTCGCGGTAGACGTCGATCTGCCGGTTGATCTCGACGGCGGATTTGGCCGTGTCGGAGGCCGGGGGGCGAAGAACCGCGCCGAGGGCGATGGCGGAGTCGAGTTCGGCGCAGTGGCGGTAATCCACGTGCATCGCCGACTTCGGCAGCGTGCGGCGCTCGCCGGCGAGGGTGACGAGGTCGACGCTTTCCACGACGTCGAAGATCCATCCGCCCATGGCGCCGGCATTCATGCGAAGAGAGCCTCCGACATTGCCGGGAATACCCTCAAGAAACTCGAAGCCGACGAAGCCGGCCTTGGCCGCGAGGCCGCAGAGATTTTTCAAGCGCAGGCCGGCGCCGACGCGGATGCGGCCGTCAGGCAAGGGGGCGAAACTCTCCCAGAACGGATGACGCAAACTGATGACAAGCGCGTCCACGCCCTCGTCCGGCACGAGCAGATTGGAACCGCGACCAAGTGGGAGCACGCGGAGGCCGAGGGACCGGGCGGCGCGCACGAGGCCTACGAGATCCGAGTCGTTGGCCGGCTCCGCATAGAGGCGAGCGGCGCCGCCGACGCGAAGGGTGGTCTTGTCCGCGAGCGAGATTTCGCGCTGCAGCTTGGTATCCACCGAGACGTGCGGGGTCGCCGCCGCCGCGACGCGGTCCCACCAAGCCGGCCAAGGGAAAGCGGCGAGCCAGGCGCGGGCCGAGGCATCGAGATCGCCCGCGCCGACGATGGCGACGAGATCGCCCGGGCGCAGATCGGCGGTCAGGCGGTCGTAAACGGGCGAGTGCTCCCCGGCGAGATGGACGACGGGCAGGCCGGGAGAGGCGGCGCGAAGGATCTCGACGAGATCGGCCGTCGTTCCGCCGGCGGCGGACGATTCACCCGCGCCGTAAACGTCGAGCAGGTAGAGCGCATCGGCCATGGAAAGCGCGGCGGCGAAGCCGGCGCGGAACTGCCTGGTGCGGCTGAAACGATGAGGTTGAAAAACCACCCGCAGGCGTCCCTCCGCGGGCAAGCGGAGGCGGAGGCCGGTGAGAAGCGCGGCGATCTCCGAAGGGTGGTGCGCATAGTCCTCGATCACCGTGAAGGCGGCACCGGAGGCGAGCACGGCCTGGCGGCGGCGCACCCCGGGATATTCGGCAAGAAGATCAGGCCGGAGATTCGCCCCGAGCAGATGCGCGGCAGCGAGGGCCGCGGTGGCGTTGAGCGCGTTGAAATCGCCGAAAGCGCGCACGCTGGCGGCGGGCAAACCGGGGAGAAACCGGCCGTCGAGCCGAAGGTCGAGCCTCGCGGGACCGGCGGGGGCGGAAGAGACCAAAGCGTAGGAACCGCCGCGGCCGAAGGTTAGCACCCCGTCGCGCGTCGAGGCGGCGCGCGCGGAAAGTTCACAGGTGGAGTTGATCAAAACCGCGCCGGCGGTGCGGGAAAGCAGGGCGGCGAAAGTGGCCTCGAGATCGGCTTGCGTGCGGTAGTGGTCGGGGTGGTCCCAATCGAGATTCACCACCAACGTGAGGAAGGGCGCGAATCGCCCGATGGTGCCGTCGCTCTCGTCGATCTCGGCGACCAGCAATTCGCCCGCTCCGGCCGCGGCGGGAGGAGTGGCGTCGTCGGCGAAAAGGCCTCCTCCCACGTAGCCGGGCGCGAGGCCCGCGGCGCGAAGCGCGACAACCAGCATGGCGGTCGTGGTCGTTTTTCCATGCGAACCACAGACGGCGACGAGGCGGCGATGGCGCGCCAGCTCGGCGAGAAATTCGCCGCGGCGCACGACCTGCAGTCCGCGCTTTCCGGCGACGGCCAGCGCCGGGTGCGCCGAGGGGATGGCCGAGGAAACCACAAGGAGCTCGGCGGCCTCGGGTATATGATCGGAAGACGCGAGGGAGACGCCGGCACGCTCCAGCCAGACGCGCATGACGTCCGTCGGCGCATCGTCGGCACCGCTGACGGAGAACCCCAGTTCGGCGGCGTAGATCGCGAGCGGACCAAGGCCCATGCCGCCGACTCCAAGGCAGTGGATGGCGCGGAGCGGGCGTCCGAAGAGCGAGGGTGGCGAGGGAGGAGGGCTCATCGGGCGCGGGCGGCGACAATTTGCTCCAGATCGTCGAGCATGAACCCGAGCGAAGGCGCGGCGTCGAGACGGGCGAGCCCGGCGCGAAAGCCGGCGAGACGGACGTCGTCGAGGACGATCGACGTCGCGAGCGGCGTGAGTTGGCCGATCTGCTTCTGTTCGAGAACGGCGCCCCCGCCCTGCTCCACGAACCAGGCGGCGTTGGCGCGTTGATGATCGTCGGCCGCCTGCGGATACGGCACCAGAACCGCGGGAACCCCGATGCGCGCGAACTCGGCGAGGCTGCCCGCTCCGGCGCGGGCGACGACGAGATCGGCCGCGGAGAGCAGGCCCGCGACGTCGTCGCAGAACGGAATCCACGCGGAACGCAGAACCGAGCGGGGGCCGGACAACGAGGAGCCGGAGGCCGGCAGCGCGGGGCCGGGGTTCTCGGTGAAGGAAGAATCACCCTTGCCCAGGCCCGTCACGCAGACGAGCTGGATGCCGAGGGCGGCGAGATCGCGCGAAGCGCCGCGAGCCCACTCGTTGAGCGGGGTGGCGCCTTGGCTGCCGCCGAAGACGGCGAGTATTTTTCTCGCGGGGTCGAGCCCGAGGCGGGCGGCGGCCTCGGCGCGCGGCACGCGGGCGATCTCGGCGCGAACCGGCATCGCCGCGGCGCGGACACGCGAATCGGTTCCCGGGCGGCCGGGCAAAGAAACGCCGGGGGGAAGCCAGACTCGCGAAGCGAAACGGGCGAGGTGCCGCACTGCCTTGCCAGGCACGCGGTTCGATTCGTGCAGGGCGACGGGAACGCCGTGAAGGCGGCCGGCGAGGATCACGCTGGCGGTGGTGAAACCGCCGAAACCGATGATCGCGGCGGGCCGCTCGCCGCGCACAAGGCGCAGGCCGGCGCCAAAACCCTTGGTCTGTGAAACGAGAAACCGGGCGAGCACGCCGGGGTGCGCGCCGAAAGGCGCGCCGGGGATGGGCGCGAAGCGAAGGGAAGGATACTTGGCGGCGAGGCGCGTATCGACTTTCTTGTGACTGATGAGCAGAACGGCGCGGTGGCCGCGGGCGGCAAGGCCCTCGGCGAGCGCGATGCCGGGCGAGAGGTGCCCGCCGGTGCCGCCGCAGGACAGAAGGAAGCTGCGGGATGCGGGCGGGGCGAGAGCCGCGGAGCGCGGGGAGTTCGAGGCGGGAGCCGGGGACGGCGTCCCCTCGATGCGAGATTTTTCGGCGGGCGCGGCGGTCATCCCAGGAAATCCCGGCTGCCGGGCAGCACTTCTTGTCGCGACCAGGCGCGGCGCGTGTTGACGAAAACTCCCACGAGAATGCCCATGAGAAGCAGATTGGACATGCCCGCGCTGACGAACGGCATCGACATGCCTTTCGTCGGAAGGCAGCCGGTGACGACGCCGAGGTTCACGATCGACTGAAGGGCGACGACGAGCAGGCAGCCGGCGACGAGGAGGTATTGAAACTGGTTGGGCGCGCGGCGCAGATGGAGCAGCCCGCAAACAAAGATCGTGAGGAAGATCGCGACCGTGCCGAGCGTGGCGACGAGGCCGAGCTCCTCGCCGACGATCGCGAAGATGAAATCGGTGTGCGCCTCGGGCAGGTAGTTCATCTGCTGCCGGCCCTGGCCCAGGCCGACGCCGCTCACCCCGCCGGAGGCGAACGCAAGGATGGCCTGGTAGAGCTGGAATGTCTGGTCCTGCTTGTTGCCTTCGACGTCGAGAAAGCCGAGGAAGCGGTTCAAGCGGTTCGGATTTAGCATGACCGCGACGGTGAAAAACGCGGCGCCGCCGACGACGCTGACGAGAATGTAGAACCAGCGCGCGCCGGCGAGGAAGAGCAGGACCACGCCGACCGCGCCGACGAGGGCGGTGGTGCCGAAGTCGGGCTGGAGCATGTTCAGCCCGGCGAAGACCCCGATGATGCCGAGCGGCACCACGAAGCCGCGCTTGAAATCGACCATGCGCGACTGGTTGAGCGCGAGGTAGTGCGCCAGCACGAAGATCACCCCGAGCTTGGCCAGTTCGGAGACCTGGAAGCGAACCGGGCCGAAGCCGAGCCAGCGGCGGGAGCCGTTCACGCTGATGCCGATGTGCGGGATCGCGACGAGCACGAGCAGCCCCACGATGCCCAAGGCGATCCAACCCACATGGCGACGGCACTCCTCGAGATCGAGACGGCTGACGAAAAAGCCCGCGGCGGTGGCGATCCCCAAACCGAGGATCTGCTTCCAAAAATAAGTCGACGACCGGAAGGCCGTGGCGCTGAAAACCGCCATCAGCCCGAGGACGGCGAGCGCGCAGGCGCAGAGCAGGATGACGCCCACGGGACCGAGCCCACCGCGTCGCGGCGCGGAGGGGTCGGGCAGATCAAGTTCGCGGGCGTTCACGGAAGCGGCGTGGTGCGGAGGAAGCGTGAAGCGGGAAGGAAGGGGTATCGGATCAGTCGATACGGATCACCGGCACGGCCATGGGCTCGACGGTCGTGGCCGGCTCGACCGGGGTGACGGTGGATGGGGCCGGCTCGACGGGAACAGGCTCGGGCTCGGGCGCGACGGGAGCCGGAATGGCGGCGGGCGTCGAGGCGGCCGCCGGTCGCGAGGAGGACGCGGACGCCGTCTTGGCGCCGGCGGGCAACCGCAGCACCTGGCCGACGCGGAGCTTGGCCGGGTCGGTGATGGCGTTGAGCGTGGCTAGGTCGCCGGTCTTTACCCCGTGCCGCCGGGCGATGGTGCCGAGGGTGTCCCCCGGGGCCACCGTATAGGCGCCGGCGCCGGCGCGAGGCGCGGCGGTCGCGGAGGATCCGGACGAAAGCGGAACGGCATTGCCCGGGATGACCAGCTTCTGGCCCACGCGGAGGTTGTCGCCGGAGAGATTGTTGGCGGTGCGGAACGCCGAAACGGTGGTGCCGTGTCTCTTGGCGATGGCGCCGAGGGTGTCGCCGGATTTCACCGTATAGGTGTTGGCGGCGTCGGTGTCGGACGCGGCGGGCGCGGCCTTGGCGGGAACGGAAAGCTGCTGGCCGAGGCGAAGCGTGGCGGACTTGGAGAGCTGGTTGGCGGCCGCGAGTTCGTCGACGCCGATGCCGTATTTCTTCGCGATCAACCAGAGACTGTCGCCCTTCGCGACGGTGTGCGTGGCCTTGGCTCCAGCCTGCGGGACGGTGACATCCGCATCCGGTTGTGTCGAAGCGGTCGGACGCGTGGGGGCGAAGCGCACACCGAAGTCGGACGAGCCGGAGGAGGATGACGAGGCAACGGGGGCGACCGGGGAAACCGTGGAGGTGGCGGGGTTGAGGTCGGCGTCGCTCATGGCGGTGGACGCGGGCGCGATGCTATCCACCGGGGAAACGGGCGAGCCGGGGTCGCCGGCCAGGGTGTCCTCGGGTTTCGGCGTTTGTTTGCCGGTGGAGCGGCAACCGGGGGTGGCGAAGATCACGGTGAGGGCGGCGAGATGGGCGCCGACCACGAGGCCGAAAACGTTGAGCAGTTTCATGACGAGGGTGGGTAGTTGTTTAAAGAGGATGGAGGAAAAGCGGCCGGGGTCAGCGCGAAGCCGGCGCGGAGGCGAGATTTCGCACGAGGTTCACGAATTGGTCGCCACGATCGGCGTAACTCTTGAATTGGTCGAGACTGGCGAACCCGGGGCTAAGCAGGACCTGATCACCGGGAACGGCTTGGCGGGCAAGGGTGGCGACCGCGGCGGCGAGGTCCTCGCAGACGGTGTGGGCGAGCCCGTTTTCCGCACAGGCCGCGGCGAGGAGGTGGCGAGTCTCGCCGAGAAGGGCGGCGTGGCGCAGGCGCGGCGCGATCCGGCGAACGAAGCCGGCGATGTCGCCGCCCTTGGACTTTCCGCCGGCGATGAGAAACACACGCTGCTGAAAGCGGGAGAGGGCGGCTTCGGCGGCGTGGAAATTCGTCGCTTTGGAGTCGTTCCACCAAGTAACGCCGGCAAAGTCCCCCACCCTTTCGAGCCGGTGGCGGGCGGGCGCGAAGCTGCGGGCGGCCGAATAGAGTATGCTCTCGCGCAAGCCGGCGGCTCTCCACCAGGCGGAGACAAGAAGGAAGTTCTCCCGCTGCGGATAATCGGCGAAGGGCGTGCCTTGCAGCAGGATGTCTCCCGGCTCGCGTTCGGTGGAGATACAAGCCTCGGCGGGAAGGGTCTGCCCGAATTGTTCGGCGTGGACGCGCACGCTGGTGCCGACGTGCACATGGCCGCCGATGCAGCGTTCCAAAAGGCGCCACTTGGCCAGAAAATAGGCCTCCATGGTGCCGTGGCGCTCCAAGTGGTCCTCGGCGAAGTTGGTCCAGATGACGCTATCGGCCCGGAAGTGGCGGAAGGTCTCGGACTGAAAGGAGCTGACCTCGCAAACCGCGATCGAATCGGGTCCCCCGCCCGCGCGGTCCACGACGAGTTGGGAAAGAGGATAGCCGATGTTTCCTGCGGCGGTCGCGTCGCGACCCGCGGCGGAGAGGGCGTGGGTGAGAAACTCGGTGGTGGTGGTCTTGCCGTTCGTGCCGGTGACGGCGACAAGCGAGCCGCGCCAGAAGAGCGCGGCGAAGTCGAGTTCGCCCAGGCAAAGCGCGCCGCAGGTGCGGGCGAGCGAGAGCCAGGGATGCGTCGGCGCGAAACCCGGCGAAAAGAGCACCAGCCCATGTTTCTCGGCGTCGGCGGCCGTGAAGGCGGGACGAGCGCCGTCCAAACCGCCGGCGTCGTAGACGACCGGCTCGGCGCCGAGTTCGCGCACGAGGCCCGACAGCGCGCGACCGCTCACGCCCGCGCCGAGGATGGCGACGGGACGGGCGAGCAGCGGGCGGATGAAGTCGGGCGGGCGAAGCACGGGATAAGCGGGAACGAATTTATTTTAACGCGGAGGCGCAGAGACGCGGAGGAAGTGGCAAAAATAACGGGGAGTGGTTTGGGTTATTCTCTGCGACTCTGCGTCTCTGCGTTAAACTTTTAAGTGAACATTCAGCGGAGCTTGAGGGTGGCGAGGCCGGCGAGGGCGCACATGAGCGAGATGACCCAGAAGCGCAGGACGACCTTGGTCTCGGGCCAGCCGAGCTTCTGGAAATGATGGTGGATCGGCGCCATTTTGAAGAAGCGCCTGCCCTCGCCGGTGGGGCTGCGGCGCTTGGTGTATTTGAAATAGCCCACCTGGATCATCACCGAGAGCGCCTCGGCCACGAAGACGCCGCCGACAATCACGAGGGTGAAAGGTTGCTGCACCATGAAGGCGACCACGCCGATGAGGCCGCCAAGCGCGAGGGAACCGGTGTCGCCCATGAAGACCTCGGCCGGGTGCGAATTATACCAGAGGAAAGCCATGCCGGAGCCGACCAAGGCGGCGCAAACCACGGCGAGCTCTCCCGTGCCGGGCACGAAGGAGATCAACAGATATTTCGCGATGATGGCATTGCCGGCCGAATAGGCCATGATGCCGTAGACCAGCGCCACGGTGATGGTGCAGCCGATGGCGAGCCCATCGAGGCCGTCGGTGAGGTTGATCGCGTTGGAGAAGCCGACGATCCAGAGAAACATCATCACGAACAGCGCCGCGAGGCCGAGGCCGCCGGTGAAGAGAAAGACGGGGTCCTTCAAAAACGGCAGCCAGAGCTCGCGGATCTTATCCGCGCTCTGCGGGTGGAAAACCAGGGCGACGAGCGCGACTATCGTGACCAGCGTCTGCCACATCATTTTCTCGCGCGAGCTGATGCCGTCCTTGTTTTTCCGCACGGCCTTGAGGAAGTCGTCGCGAAAACCCACGGCGGTGAGCGCGGCGTAAACGAAAAGCGCGGTGAACACCCAGATGTTGGGTTCGGCCCAGAGCACGGAACTGACGAAAACCGAAAAGAAGATGAGCAGGCCGCCCATGGAGGGCGTGTTCTTCTTGTCGAAGCGCGTGGCGAGATCGCCGGTCCGGGTGTCGTCGTAGTGCTGGCCGAACTTCAGCCTGCGGAGGTGCGCGATCAGCCAAGGGCCGATGACAAAACCGATCACCGTCGCGGTAAGGGCGCCAAGCAGCGCGCGAAACGTGAGGTAACGCAGGAGGCGGAGGGGGCCCCAGAGGTTTTCGTAGTCGGCGAGAAAGGAGAGCACGGTCGGAGATCGGGAGCGCTAGAGCGCGGTGCCAGGCGTGTCGGCCACGGCGACGTTGGGTAGAAGAAGGGACTCGAGCTGGTAGCGGCGCGACCCCTTGATGAACACGGAGCCGGCGTGGGATTCGAACCGGGCGCGAAGAGCGGCCAGGCTGTCGACGGCCTGGACGGAGCGGCGAAACGCCGCCTTGGCGACGGTCCGCGCCGGCTCGGGATCGGCGAGAACGAACGCGGCGTCCTGCGGACGCAGGAGATTGTTCAACGCCTCGCCCAGCTGCTGGTGGTATTCCAGCGAGGAGCGGCCGAGCTCCTCCATGCCTCCGATAAGGAAAAGGCGCGGCTGATCTTCGGGCGCCGTCGTCACGAAGGCTTCCAGCGCATCGAGCATCGAGGCCGGGTTGGCGTTGTAGCAGTCGATGTAGATCCAGCGGCCCGCGTGATCCTGAACGTGCTCGCCGCGAAGCGCGGCGGCGGTCCAGGTGGAAAGCCGGGCCTGGGCGTCGGCCGGGGAAACGCCCAGGCGGAGCGCGGTGGTGAGGGCGAGGGCGGCGTTGTGCGCCATGCCTTCGGAAACGCGACGGCAAACGAACGTGATCTCAAACGGCGCGCGCGAGCCGGAGACGTTCGGGGCGATGGTGATCCGCGTCTCGGTTTCGGAATTGGTGATCGCCGGAGCCACCACGACTCCCGGCGAGGGGAAGGAGCGAAACTCGTGGTAATTGAGGCAATCGACGCCGAAGAGCCGCAGTCCTCCGGCCGGAACGGCGGCGGGCAGCTGCGCTTTTTCGCGGGCGACGTTCGCGAGCGTGCCGAGCGTCGCGAGGTGGGCGGGACCGATGAGCGTGACGATGGCGTGGCTCGGGCGGATCATCTCCGCGAGCACGGACATTTCGCCGAGGCCGCCGATGCCGGCCTCGATGACGGCGAACTTGTGCAGGGCGGGATCGAGGCGCGTGAGCGTCAACGGCACGCCAAGGTGGTTGTTAAGGTTGCCGGAAGTCGCCAGGACGTCGCCGGGCGAGGAGGACAGAAGGAGGGCGAGCAGTTCCTTGGTCGATGTCTTGCCCGCGCTGCCGGTCACTCCGATCACGGGGCCGGGGAAACTCTGGCGATGCGCGGCCGCGATGGCTTGGAACGCGGCGAGGGGGGAGGCCGCGACCAGCTGCGGCAAGTCGACATCGGGGTCCTCCACCGACACGAGCGCGGCGGAGGCGCCCGCCTCTTTCGCGGCGGCGAGAAACGCGTGGCCGTCCCGGCGAGCCGTCCGGAGCGCCACGAAACAATCGCCCGGAGAGAGGTGTCGGGTGTCGACGGAGAAGCCGGTGACCGGGAGCGAGGCGGCCGGCATCTTGGACCAGCGAGCCCCGGCGGCGGAGGCGAGGAATTTGGGGGAGAATATAGGCATCAGGCGGAGGGGTTTGCGCGCAGGCGTTTAAGATTGATGAGCTCACGCACGACCTGGCGGTCGTCGAAGGGGGTGATGGTGTCGGCGAACTCCTGGTAGGTTTCGTGTCCCTTGCCCGCGACAAGGAGGCAGTCGCCGGGCTTGCAGAGATCGAGGGCGAGACTGAGCGCGCGGCGGCGGTCCTCGATCCAGGTGAATTTCTCCGGCCGGGTGACGCCGGAGCGCATGTCGTCGAAGATTGCGGCGACGGTTTCGCCGCGGGGGTTGTCGGCGGTGGCCAGCGCGATGTCGGAGCCCTCCTCCACGGCCCGGGCCATGAGCGGACGCTTGGCGCGGTCGCGGTTGCCCCCGCAGCCGAAAACGCAGATGACGCGGCCGGGCGTGATGGCGCGAAGCATGCCGAGAGCGTTGCTCAGCGCGTCGTCGGTGTGCGCGTAGTCGACGAGAACATTGAACGGTTGCCCCTCCTCGATGCGTTCCATGCGGCCGGGCACGCCGGGAAACACGGCGAGGCGAGCGAGAAATGCGTGGGGATTGCGGCCCAGCCCGTAAACGGCGGCGACGGCGGCTAGGACGTTGGCCAGATTGTAACGACCGATCAGCGGCGAGCGCACGCGCGCGCGGCCCTCCGGCCATACGAGCGTGAAAACGGTTTCCTTGAAGCCGAGTTCGACATCCTCGGCGCGGACCTGGGCCTGCGACGACTCGCCATAGCCGATGACGCGCGAAATCCCCGCCGGCACCATGCCGATGAGGCGGCGTCCGTGCTCGTCGTCGCAGTTTATGGCGCACACGGGCGGCACGCATCCGGCCTCGCCGGTGAAAAGGCGGGCCTTTACCTGAAAGTAGGCTTCGAGCGTGCCGTGATAATCGAGGTGATCCTGGGTGAGGTTGGTGAAGACGGCGGCGGCGAATTCCATGCCGAGCACGCGGCGCTGATCGATGCCGTGGGAGCTGACCTCCATGACGGCCTCGCGGCAGCCGGCGTCGCGCATCTGCGCGAGCATGCCGAAAATATCGGGCGCCTCGGGCGTGGTCTTGAAGGACGGGACGGTGCGGGCGCCGAGATCGTAGCTGATCGTGCCGAGCAGACCGACGCGCGGACCATCCTCGAGGAAGTGCTTGATGAGGTGGGTGACGGTCGTCTTGCCATTGGTCCCGGTGACGCCGACGATGCGCAGATCGCGATCAGGCGCGCGATGCACGCGGCGCGCGGCGCGGGCCAGGGCGGCACGAGGATCCTCGACCTGGACAAAAGTGACCTTGGCCGGCGCGGAGGCGGGGGCGGCGTTCGAAACGATGGCGACGGCGCCGCGACTGAGCGCCTCGGCGACATGCGTGGAGCCATCGGTGCGCAAGCCGGGAAGCGCGAAGAACACGTTGCCCGGGACGACGCGGCGGCTGTCCATCACGATGCCGGAAGCCGGTCGATCCAGCGGGCCGCGCGAGGCGAGGATCTCGCCCTCGGCAAAGAGGTCGGAAAGCGAGGGAGCCATTTGAAGAACGCGTTGGGAAGGTGAGAACGGAGCGGAGGGGCCGGAGTTCCCCGGGGACGTTTTTGCGGACGGGGACCGACGGCGGCCCGAGGCGGGCTCCGCGGACGAATCGAGATCCGCGGCCGAGGCGGCGAATGCA
Source organism: uncultured Verrucomicrobiota bacterium (assembly GCA_946482165.1). Next base: position 17,302 of record CAMLQS010000054.1, read on the forward strand.
CGAATGAGCGAGTAGTCCTGAACGAGATAACCGATCATGGCCGGCCTCCCGTGCTCGCGGATTGGGCGATGAGCGACGAAGGGACGGCGCTCGTGACAGGCTTGATATCGAGATACTGAATGAGCTGCTCGGCGATCTTCTTGAAGCTCGGCACGGCGACGACGGAGCCGTAAGCGGTGCCGCCGCCGGGCGGTTTGCCATCGTCGACGATCACGGTGATGACGACGCGGGGACGGCTGGCGGGAAAAAACCCGGCGAAGGAGCCGATGTGATTCCGCTCGGAGTAACGGCCGTCGATGAGTTTTTGCGCGGTGCCCGTCTTGCCCGCGACCTCGTAGCCGGGAATGGCGGCGGCCTTCGCCGTGCCGTCGGGGGAGGCGACCTTTTGCAACATGCGCGCCATCGTCTCCGCGGTCTGAGGGGCGATGACCGTGCGGCGAACGGCGGGCTTAAACGTGTAGACGGCCTCGCCGCCGACGTCGCGCACCTGGTGGATGACCTGCGGGCGATGCAGCTGGCCGCCGCTGGCGATGGCGCCCATGCCGTAGTGAATCTGGATCGGCGTGGCGGCGATCGAGTAGCCCGCCGGGATGCGAGTGATGTCGATGCCGGACCACTTGGCGGGATCGGCGAGCAGGCCGGGCTCTTCGCGACCGAGGGGAAACCCGGAACGTTCGCCGAAACCGTAGGCGCGAGCGTAATCGTAGAGTTTGCGATCCCCGAGGAGCATGCCGAGCTGCGCGGTGCCGACGTTGCTGGATTTGGCAATGACCTCGGCGACGGTGAGCGGATGGTTGTAGCGGTGGTCGTCGCGCATGAAGCGGCGCGGCTTCCCGTTATAGAGAATGCTGTCGAGCGTGCAGTCGAAGGTGCTCGCGGGAGTGACCAGGCCTTCGTTGAGCGCGGCGGAGGTCGCCACGATCTTGAAGGTGGAGCCCGGCTCGAGAAGGTCGGTGGCGGCGATGTTGCGCTGCGTGTCGAGCGGCGTGGTCGAGAACTGGTTCAGGTCGAAGCTCGGGTAGTTGGCGAGGCCGAGCAGGAAGCCGCTGCGGGCGTCGCTCACGATGATGGTGGCCTTCTGCGGATGAAACTTCGCCACAAGCGCGTCGAGTTCCTGTTCCACGATGTGCTGGACGGCGGTGTCGATGGAGAGCACGACGCTCCATCCATCGGAGGCGGGAACCTCGCGCTCGCGAAACTCGGCGCGCTCGACGCGCTTGCCATCGCGCTCGATCTCGCGCCAGCCGGGAATGCCGCGGAGGTAGGTGTCGGCGAAAGCCTCCACGCCGCCGGAGGGAACGTCCTCCTTGTTCACGAAACCGATGACGTGCGCGGCGAGGGATCGGTGGGGATAGACGCGGCGATAGCGGCGCTCGAAGGTGAGGCCGGAGATCTTGAGCGCCGAGATGCGCGCGAACTGCTCCTCGCTCACGCCCTCGCGAAGCTTCACGAAGCGCACGCGGCTGCGGCCGTCCACGACCTCGTCGCGGGTGTCCTGCTCGATCGGCAGATCCTTCCAGGCCGGGGTGAAAAACGCCTCGACCTCGGAGGCGGAGGCCCCGAGCAGGGCGGCGAGCCGACCGCGCAACTCGCGTTGCTCGTCCGCGAAACGGGCCTGGCGGGCGGGAAGCTTCAGCGACTCGATTTTCTCGGGTAGCGCCCAGGGATCGATCGCGAGCGTGATGTCGGTCTGACTGGTGGCGAGCAAGTCGCCGCGCGCGTCGTAGATGTCGCCGCGGCGGGCGGGCTCGACGACAACGCGGCGGCGCGTCTCCTGAATCTGGGCGAGATAGTGGTCGCGCTCGACGACGTGAATCCGAACCAGGCGATGGGCGATCACGCCAAAGCTGGCGGCGACCGCGCCCGCGACAAGGTAGAGGCGGATATTGTGTGCGAAGCCGCGGGCGGTCATCGGCTCAGCGCTGCGCGCCTCCTCCCAGGTTGAAGCGGACGGGCACGACGACCTGGCCGCGCTCGGCGGCGAAGATCTCGGCGTTTCGCTTGGCGGCAAGACGGGTGGTCACGGGCTCGTCGACGCGCGCGAGGCGATCCTCGGCCGGCGGAGCAAGGCCCAGGGCGAGGGCCTGGTTGCGCCGGGCGAGGGCGTCGGGAGACTGCTCGGACGCGATCGCGCCGCCGATCTCGGCGATGCGGCGCTCGGTTTCCGCGATGCGCTGCTCAAGCAGACGGGTCGTGTTGGCGGAGACGGAGATGTCGTGGCGCAGGTCGACGATGGCGAAGCCGAGGCCGCCGCCCGCGCCGAGCACGACCAGCGAGGCGACCAGCAGCT
>CAMLQS010000055.1 GCA_946482165.1 uncultured Verrucomicrobiota bacterium
GAGGCGGCGGGGACGGGGGCGACTGCGGCCAAAGCAGGTCCGACGCGTCGGCTTCCGCCGCGGAAGGGCCGCCGACGGGTTGAGCGGGCGGCGATGGCGGCGCCAGGGGCGGCGGGCCCGCGGCGATCGTCTCGAGCTGCGTCTTAAACTCCGTGGCGCTCGAGTAGCGGCGCTCGGGATCCTTTTCCAAGGCGCGCAGCACGACCTCGTCCAGCCGCACGTCCAGCCGCACGCGGCGCGAGGGCGGCTCCAGTTGCTTTTCGCCGGGCAGATCGCCCGTGAGCATCTGGTAGAGCACCACGCCGAGCGCGTAGATGTCGGCGCGGTGGTCGACCTCCGTCGGGCGCTCGCGCTGCTCGGGCGCCATGTAGCGCGGCGTGCCCATCACATGGCCGTCGATGGTGATGTCGGCGGAAGAGCCGACGGTCGCATCCCCTGTCGCGACCGTCGGCTCCTCGCCCGGCCCCACCAGCTTGGCGAGACCGAAATCGGCGACCTTCACCTGTCCGCGCCGGTCGAGGAGAATGTTCTCCGGCTTGATGTCGCGATGCACCACGCCGTGGTCGTGCGCGAACTGCAGCGCGTCGCAAATCTGCGGCACGATCGCCAGCGCCTCGCGCGCCGCGATGCGCCCGCCGTGGACGAGCTGGCGCAGCGTGACGCCGTCCACATACTCCATGAGCAGGTAATAGTAGCCGCCCGCCTGGCCAAAGTCGTGGATCGTGACGATGTGCGGATGATCGAGCCGGGCCAGCGCCTGACCTTCGCGCGTGAAGCGTTCGGCGAAGGCCGGATCGCCCCCGCGCTCGGGCGCCAGCAGCTTGAGCGCGACGAGGCGGCCAAGGCTTTTTTGCCGGGCGCGGTAGACCACGCCCATGCCGCCGCGGCCGAGGCAGGCGAGGATTTCGAGTTGCGGAAAATGCGGCGCGATCTCGTCGATCGAGGGCGTGGCGGTTCCCGACGCGGCGGGCTCCGTGACATCGGCGGCGGAGCCGAAATGGGCCGAAACGAGACAAACCGGGCAAAGCCCCGCGGGCGCGTCCGGAGGCAGCACGGCCTGGCAACGCGGGCAGCGGGGAGACTCGGCGGAGGCTGCGGCTTCGGGAGCGGTCATACCACGATAATTACCGGATGAGGCGGCGATGTTACGCGCGCGCCGAAAGAATCTTCACGAAATGAGCCAGCTCGACATCGAGCTCGCCCGGGGCTGCGACCGTCTCGGCGATCTCCGCGCGCAAGGCCTCGCGAAAGCGTTTGCGCAGGCGATGCACCGCCACGCGCGCGGCGCCGGCGGAAAGCCCGAGCTCGGCCGCCGTGGCCTCGTAATCGATCTCGCCGCGCGGGGAGACGAGGTGGCTCTTGAGCGTCTCGAATTCGGCGGCTCGATCCGCCGTCCGATATTCCTCCGCGAGCCCGGCGAGGGCTCGGTCGAGCAGGGTGAGCGCCCAGCGGCGCTCGTAGATCTCGTCCGGACCGAGCGCCGGCTCCACCGCGTAGCGCGACTCGGCCTCGTCGGTATCCAGCGCCACCAGCGCCATTCCGCCGCCGCGCTTGCGGGCGTTCTCCTTGCGCCATTCCTTCGCCAGGAAGCGCTTCAGCGCCACGAGAAGAAAACTGCGAAAGCGCCCCATCCCCGGCCGCGCGTCGCGCAGCCAGGCCTTTTCCAGCAGGCGGGCGAAAAAGGCCTGCGTGAGATCCTGCGCGTCCGCGGGAGAATGGCCGGAGCGACGCACGTAGGCGTAAAGCGGATACCAGTAGGCCCGGCACAGGGTTTCCAGCGCCGCATCCGATTCCACCGTGGGCGCCTCGCACGCCGCCGCGATGATCGACCACCGGGTGGTGGCGAAATGGGCGCCGGCGTGAGCGGCGGGGAACGCGGACGATTCCTGGGACATCTTTCCACGCTACATACCGCAATCCCGGAGAATGTTACAACGTTGGTTCCATTCGATGTCCGGAGCGGCTTTCCGGCGCGACAGGGCGCGTGGGACGGGTTTGTTTCGGCAAAGCATGCCGCACGACACCCCATCGTCTTGGTTTTACCGCTTCCGTCGGCGGCTTGTTCGCCACCTCGCTCTCGCGTCCCTCCTGCTTTGCGCGGCGTGCGTGTCGCCGCAGGGCGAGAGGTCCCAAAAATCGGCCAAGACGCCGGCCGCGCCCGCGGAATTCGCGATCGGCGCGGACCTGTCCTTTCTCGGCCAGGCGGAGGCGCGCGGCGTCGTGTTTCGCGATGGCGGAGAGCCGAAGCCCGGACTGCGGCTCTTTCGCGACCACGGCTACACCTGGGTGCGGTTGCGGCTCTTCCACACGCCGACGGCGCACCGCTCGGCGCTCCCGAACGACCTCGCCTACACGATCAAACAGGCCCGGGCGGCAAAGGCGCTCGGGTTCAAACTGCTGCTCAACTTCCACTATTCCGACACCTGGGCCGATCCCGCGCACCAAATCACGCCCGCGGCGTGGCGCGAGCTCGCCCCCGGGGAGTTGGCCGACGCGGTGCGCACCTACACCCGCGACTCCATCCGCGCCTTTCGCGAGGCCGGAGCGATGCCGGACATGGTGCAGCCAGGCAACGAGGTCACGGCCGGCATGCTTTGGCCGACGGGAAAACTGCCGGAGAATTGGGACCGGTTCGCGGCGTTGACGCGCGCCGGCATCGCAGGGGTGCGCGAAGGCGCGGAAGGCGCGCCCATGCCGAAGATCCTCGTGCAAATCGAGCGCAGCGGGACATGGGAGGCGACGAAGTGGTTTTTCGATCACCTCTTCGCGCGCGGCGTCGAAGCGGACGTGCTCGGGCAATCGTATTATCCCTGGTGGCACGGCTCGCTCGACGACCTTCGCGCGACACTGCACGGCATGGCGCTCGCCTACAAAAAACCCGTGATGGTGGTCGAGACGGCCTACTGCTGGCGACCCACCGAATACGTCGAAGGCCGCGAGCCAGTCGGCCCTCCGCCCTTCTCCGAGAGTATCGAGGGGCAGCGGGATTTTTTCGCCGCCGTGTCGGCCGTGGTGCGCGACGTGCCCGACGGACTCGGCGCGGGCGTGTTCTGGTGGGAACCCGCCGTGAGCCTGGACCGCGGTCGATCCCGCCTGCGCAGCCGCGGGATGTTCGACGACGCGGGAAACGTGCTGCCGGTGATCGACGCCGCGAGGCCGGTCTCCGCAACCGGGACACGCTAATCGCCTCGGTTAATGGCGACAAAAGCGGATGATAAGACAAATTCACGGACGCAATCGCATCATAGCAGACTCGCCAGCGAGGAAGGCGCCGATTCAGTAGTAATTGCCAAACTCTTCCCATGCCCCTCGCCGTCTCCGCCTCGCTTCGCGCCGCCACGCCCGGCCCTGTCGTCAATCGCAACCTCTACGGTCACTTCGCCGAGCATCTCGGCCGCGGCATATATGAGGGCATCTGGGTCGGGCCCGATTCGCCCATCCCCAACACCCGCGGCATCCGCAACGACGTGCTCGCGGCCCTCAAGGCCCTCGACATTCCCGTGCTGCGCTGGCCGGGCGGCTGCTTCGCCGACGAATACCACTGGAAGGACGGCATCGGTCCGCGCGAGAAACGCCCGCGCATCATCAACACCCACTGGGGCTCCGTCGTGGAGAACAACCATTTCGGCACGCACGAGTTCATGGACCTGGTGGAGCTCCTCGGCTGCGAACCCTACATCTGCGGCAACGTCGGTTCCGGCGCGGTCCAGGAAATGATGGAGTGGGTCGAGTATCTCACCTCCGACGCCTCGTCGCCCATGGCCGATCTTCGCCGCGCCAACGGCCGCGACAAGCCGTGGCGCGTGCGCTACTTCGGCGTCGGCAACGAGAGCTGGGGCTGCGGCGGCTCGATGCGCCCCGAGTATTACGCGGACGAATACAGGCGCTACAACACCTTCGTCAAAAACTACTCGGGCAACCAGGTCTACCGCATCGCCTGCGGAGCCAACTCCGACGACTTCCGCTGGACCGAGGTCCTCATGCGCGAAGCCGGCCGCAACATGGACGGCCTCGCCCTCCACTACTACACCGTGCCCACCGGCTGGCCGCCGCGCGAGTCCGCCACGCAATTCGACGAGGCCATGTGGCATCTCACGCTCTCCAAGGCGCTGCACATGGAGACGCTCATCCGCCGCCACGGCGCGATCATGGACGTGCATGATCCGGAAAAACGCGTCGGCATGATCATCGACGAGTGGGGCACCTGGTTCGCCGCCGAGCCGGGCTCCACGCCGGGCTTCCTTTATCAGCAAAACACGCTCCGTGACGCGCTCGTGGCCGCGCTGCACTTCCACATCTTCCACCGCCACGCCGACCGCGTGACGATGACCAACATCGCGCAGACGATCAACGTGCTCCAGGCCATGATCCTCACCGACGGCCCGCGCATGCTGCGCACGCCGACCTACTGGGTGTTCGAGATGTTCAAAGCCCACCAAGGCGGCACGGTGCTGCCCGTCGATCTCCACGACGTCCCCGCCTACTCGGTCGAAGGCGGCACCTCGGGCGCGTCAACGGGCGCGCCGATTCCGGCGATATCCGCGAGCGCCACGCGCCGCGCCGCCGACGGCGTCGTGCATGTCTCGCTCGCCAACGTCCATCCGCGCGCGTCCGCGCGCGTCGAGATCCGCCTCGATCAATTCCCCGCGAAGACCGTCGCCGGCCGCGTGCTCACCGCCTCCGCGATGAACGCGCACAACACCTTCGACGCGCCCGACGCCGTGCATCCCGCGCCCTTCACCGGCGCGAAGCTCGCCGACGGCGTCCTCGTCGCCGAGCTGCCCCCGATGAGCGTGGTGGCGCTGGAGCTGGGCTGAGCTGAGCAGTCAACGCAGGGTGGCGCTGCAACGCGATAGAATCGCCGATCCGTTATCTTGAGCCAAAATCAAACATGCAGATCCACGTGACGTTTCATGCGGGTCAACAGCTCCTCATAGGTAAGCACCTTTGCATCCTTCGGCACCGCATCAAAAATCTGCTTTTGCTTTTCTTCACTAAGCCCAAATTTATTCATGCCAATTACGATGGCGACGTTCGGGCGATATGAAGTGAGTCCATAGCGATCAGCGACTTTTTGTCGATTTTGGGGATTCTCGAAATAATCTCGGTATTCCCGGACTTGGGCTAACGCGGAACAAACAGCTGAACTCAAATGAAGTCGGTCTTTAGTCCCCACAATCACTGGAGCCGATGGTAACTTCAGGTCCCATATATCTGCGAATTTCCCGTCCGCTGGCTGGAGAAAGAAATCAGGGATCAGCTTACCTTGCCCGTCTAAGCGCTCCAATACGGGATGCGCCACCATACGACTGTAATCCAGTCCCTTGAGGAAATGCGGATGTGTTTCGAAGAATTTTTGCAGCTCCGCCTCTTTGAGTTTCGGTTTGTTAAGCAATGTCTGGAACTCTCTTATCGCATCGCGCCACCGCTGCCCCAGTTTTGGCAAATATAGGTGGGGTAGGAACGTCACCAAGCCCCCGGGAGCTTCCAGTTGCGCAGGAGTCAGTTCAGCCGAAGCAGCGACCTTCAACACGCCGCCCTCAAGGGAAATGGAAAGATTCGTTTGAGGGCTGAGCGCTGCAAAAGCTGCCAAAGGGTCCCCGCTCCGTTTAATCTCAGCAATGAGCATGGCGGTCAGCCTAGGGCTCCCTCCCATTCGAGAATGGATGAGCGCAGCCAACCCCGCCCGCGATTCCGCCGAAAGCTGCGGAGAATCACGGAACGCATGCGCTACCAACTCGAAAATCTCTGACACGCGAAGCCCCGACAAAACGACGGATCGCACCTCGCGTCGCTCGTGAAAAGGCGAAGGCTCGTCCAAATATTCCCAGTCATCTTCCGGCCGCTTGAGTGGATGCCTGTCCAGGTCGAGGACGCTTGCCCGCCAAGGCAGCTTCCGACCGATGAGTATCCAATTCAGGTCTTCGTGAAAATCGTTTCCAAACGCCCGGCGTTTATCGAAGCGGTCGTAAACCAATCTTTCACGCAGGCGGTTTGATTCTTGTTCAACACCTCCGGCAAATAGGTCGATATCATCCAGAACGACCGTAACGGATTTGAAATGGCTGCCTTCGCGCAATTGTGAGCGAACCGTCTCCCAAATCTCTTCTACCGAGCGCAATCTACCGGCCTCAATCCAAACAAACACCGACCGTTCGCGAGTCTCGACCGCAAGCTGACGGACAAGAGCTGTCTTACCAATTCCGCTTGGCCCGAGCACCGCAATGGTCGATCCCCAGCTATGTCGCAGCCACTGACGCAGCGCCTCACGCTCACGCTCTCTGCCGACGAAACTTTCAGGGAGGTGAGTGCTGTTGGGCATGGAGATAATGGGTATCAGGACTACTGTTACCGATGAGAAAGTTGCCCACAGGAATTCGACGGGTTCCGTTCCCTACATACCGCCCGCCCCGCGCGGCGCGGCGAATTTCCGCAGATACTTCAGCGCCACCTCGAACTCCTTCGGCAGCGGCGCCGTGATCGTCACCGGCTCGCGCGTCGTCGGGTGATTCACCGTCAGCGCGCTCGCGTGCAGCGCCAGCCGGTCGACCAGCGGGCGCTCGTCGTCGCGGCCTTTGTATCCACGTTTCAAATCCGAAAGCTTCAGCTGCACGTCCGGCACGCCGTAGAACGGGTCGCCCAGGATCGGCGCGCCCGCCGCCGCGAGGTGCACGCGCAACTGATGCGTGCGACCGGTCAGCGGCGAACACTCCACCCAGGCGAAGGCGCGCCCCGTGCGATCATGAAAACGCTCGAGCGTGCGAAACACCGTCGTCGAGGCCTTGCCGCCGCGCTTCTTGAAAACGCGCATGCGCCCGGGTTGCAGCTCGTCCTCGCCGAGCGCGAGCTCGACCGTGAATTCCGTCGGCAACAGGCCCGACTCGTCGCGCGCCACGCGGCCGACCTTCATCGCCTCGTCGGCCGGCGGCACGAAGCAAAGCGCGTGGTAGGTTTTTTTCGCGGTCTTCGATTGGAACTGGCCCGACACGAAATCGAGCGCGGCCTTGTCCTTCGTGCAAAGCAGCACGCCCGAGGTGTCGGCGTCGAGCCGGTGGACGTTGGCCACGTGCTCGCCGAGTTTGGCGTGCACCTGCTTCATGAGGTTCGCGCGGGCCTTGTCCCAGCGGTCGGGCGCGATGAGCAGGCCGCTCGGCTTGTCGAAAGCGATGAGGGCGTCGTCCTCGAAAAGAATCGGCGGAAGCATGTGGAGGACGAACACGGCGAAGAACCGCCCCACGGTCGAGCCCGCATCGCGGGACCGTCTGACGGCTTGCCAGAGGGCGGGTATGCTCTCGGATACGGGCACCATTCCATTTTCGGCCACCACATTTCATCCGCGCTGGTTCCTGAGTTCGGTCCGGGGCCGTCTGACCCTGCTGGTTGTAGCGCTCCTGGCACCCGCGCTTCTGCTGGTGGCGGCGCTGATTCATCGCGCCTATCAAAACGAACGCGCCGCCGTGTCCGAAAAGCTCCTCGCCACGGCGCGGGCGGTGTCGGGGCTGGCGGATCGGGAATTAAAGGAATTTGAAACCATCCTGCGCACCCTCGGCGCGTCGCAGGCGCTGGCGGATGGCAAACTGGACAGTTTTAACGTCATCGCGCGCGGCGCCCTGGCCGACGACAAGCGCTGGTTCGCGTTAACCGACGACAGCGGGCGGCAGATCATCAACACCATGCGTCCCCCCGGAGCCGCCCTGCCGCCCCCGGTGGCACCGGCCGAGATGAGTGCCGTGATCAATCGCGGAGGCGTTTATATCTCCAATCTTGTCCACGATCCCGTTTCCGACAGCCCCGTGCTGTTTGTCAGCCGTCCCTACTTCGCCGACGGCCGGCGGCGCTATACCCTGACCCTCTTCGTCCGTCCCGGGGAACTGGCCGATACCCTTGGCCTGTCGCGGTTCACCACTCCCGACGGCCGTGTCTCGCTGATCGACCGGGAGCACCGCATTCTGGCCCGCAGCCTCCATCTTGAAAAATACGTCGGGCACGCCGCGAGCGATCATATGCAAGCGCTGCTCAAGGCCGCGCAGGAAGGTGTGCACAACACCGTCACCTTGGACGGCATCCCGGTCATCACCGCCTTCCATCGCTCCGAAAAATCCGGCTGGGTCGCCGTCGTCTCCGTGCCGCGCGCCTCCCTCTTCGCGTCCGCACGCAAACTCCTCTGGGTCGGCCTCGCGCTCTCCGCCCTGCTGCTCGCCACCGCCGGCGTCCTCGCCGCCTGGGTCATGCGCGGCCTTACCCGCGGAATCGACTCCCTCGTGGCGGGCTCGGAGTCGGTCATCTGCGGCGATCCCGTGGACTTCGTGCAGAGCGGCCTGCGCGAGACCGACTTCGTGGGGCTGGCGATGGCGCGCTCGGCGCGGCATCTCCAGGAAACAAGCGAGCAGCTGCGCTCCACCCTCACCGACCTCCAGCACGCCGAGGAAGTGCTGCGTTCGCAGAACGAGGACCTGGAGAAGCGCGTCGCGGAACGCACCCAGCGACTGCGGGAAACCATCGGCGAGCTGGAAGCCTTTTCCTACAGCATCTCCCACGACATGCGCGCGCCGCTCCGCGCGATGCACAGCTACGCGCAGCTTTTGCAGACGGAGCATGCGACCGGGCTCGATCCGGAGGCCCGCCGTTATCTCGAACGGATCAACGTCAACGCCGCGCGCCTCGAGCTTCTCGTGCGCGACGTCCTCGCCTACAGCCGCGTGGCCAAGGAGCACATCGATACGAAGCCGGTGGACCTGGACCGCTTCGTGCGCGACTTGGTATCGCACGCCTCCGGCATCGAGGTCGGGCAAGGCTCCGTCGAGGTGCGCGGGACGCTGCCGTCCGTCCTCGCGCATGAGGCCTATCTCTCTCAAATTTTAACCAACCTGGTGGGCAACGCCTTCAAATTCACCGCTCCGGGCGTGACGCCCCGGGTGGAGATTTCCGGCGAAGAACTGGACGGTCTCGTGAAAATCTCCGTGCGCGACAACGGCATCGGCATAGATCCGTCCGACTTCGAACGCATCTTCCAGATTTTCGGGCGCGTGCACCACGCCGACTCCTACGACGGCACCGGCATCGGCCTGGCCATCGTGAAAAAGGCCGTCCAGCGCATGGGCGGCGAACTCGGCGTGCATTCCACGGTGGGCGGCGGCTCGACTTTCTGGTTCACCCTCCCACGCGCATGAATCACACGCTCCTGCTGGTGGAGGACAACGAGGACGACGCCTTTTTTCTGCGCCGCGCCTTGAAGAACGCGGGCATTTCCCAGCCGCCGGTGCATCTCCCCGACGGCCGCGAAGCCATCGCCTATCTCGCCGGCGACGGGGCCTATGCGGACCGCGTCGCGCACCCGTTGCCCGACATCGTTTTTCTGGACCTCAACCTGCCCTACAAGACCGGGCTCCAGGTGCTCGAATGGATCCGGCAAAAGCCCGAGCTGGCCCGGATAGTCGTCATCGCCCTCACCTCCTCCTGCGAACAAAGCGATCTGCGGCGTGCGTATCAGCTCGGTGCAAACTCCTATATCGTAAAGCCGGCCTCGGCCGATGAATTGACCGAAATCGCCAAGACTTTCCGGCGCTGGTGGCTGGAGCTGAACCGCTTTGACGTCGGCTCTCGTCCGCCAAGATAAGGGACGTCCCAAGATCTCCGGCGAGGTCCGCCACGCGCCGCGTCGTCCCCGGCCGAAAAGCCGGCGCAGCCCGACTGGTTTTGTTGGTGTTTCATGCGGAAAATCTTCCGTCGCCTTTGAGATTTTTTTTGTCGTCGGCTAAAATACCGCAAAGCCTTGGGTGTCGCTGGAATTCCCTTGCGACACCCCCCGCGCCGGACTTGCTCGCGCCACCGGCCCGGAGAGCCGGAACCGATGCTGCAAGTCCCCCCATCTCTGGTCGCCCTCGGCGCAGGATTCCTCAGCACCCGGATCTCCCGACGCTTGCGCGCCCGCGGCTGGGCGCTTGCCGCGCAGAAGCGCCACTCCGCCGCGCTCCGGCGGGCCCTGTCGCGCACCGGTTACGGCAAGTCCCACGGCATCGAGGCGGGCATCAACGACAAAACGTGGCGCGAGCGCGTGCCGTTGCGCACCTACGAATCCCTTGCCCCGGAGATCGAGCGAATGAAGCGCGGCGAAACCGACGTTCTTTGGCCCGGACGCTGCAGCTTCTTCGCCGTCTCCTCCGGCACCACCGCGGGCCGCACGAAATATCTCCCCGTCACGGACGCGATGCTCGGGCACTTCCGCAAGGCCGGGCTCGATTCCCTCCTCTACTACGGCGCGCGCGCCGGGACCGCGTGCTTCAAGGGAAAGCACCTCTTCCTTGGCGGCCCCACCACCCTTTCGCCCGTGAGGGAAACGGCCGACGATCCCGCGTTTGCCGGCGACCTGAGCGGCATCTCCGCGCTCAACCTTCCCGTCTGGGCCGAGGACCTTCTCTACGAACCGGGCGCCGAAATCGCGCAGATGGCGGATTGGCCCGCGAAAATCGAGGCGATCGCCCGCCGCTGCGTGGACCGCGACATCCGCATGCTCTCCGGCATTCCCAGCTGGCTGCTCATTCTCGCCGCCGCCGTTTTCGAGGAACACTCCAGGCGCCGGGGAAAAAAAGCCCGCAGCCTCCGCGATATCTGGCCCGGCTTCGAATGCCTCGTCCACGGCGGAGTCCCGATCGGACCGTTCTCGAACGAGCTTCGTGCCGTCTGCGGGCAGGGCGTCAATTTTCACGAGGTTTATCCGGCCTCGGAAGGCTTCATCGCCGCGCAGGACGCCGAGCCCGAGGCGGGCCTGCGCCTCATGGCCGACGCCGGCATACACTACGAATTTCTCCCGCTCGCCGACTTCGACGAGTCCCGGCTCCCGCAGCTCGGACCACGCGCGCTGCCGCTCGAAGGCGTGCGCCCCGGTGTCGACTACGTGTTGATCATGACCACGCCCGCGGGCCTCGCGCGCTACGTGATCGGCGACGTCGTCCGCTTCGTCTCCGCGGACCCGGCGCGCCTGGTCTACGCCGGCCGGACCAAGCTCCAGCTCAGCGCCTTCGGCGAACACCTCATCGAGAAAGAGCTTACCGACGCGCTCACCGCGGTCTGCTCGCGCCACCGGTGGCAGGTGGTCAACTTCCACGTCGCGCCGATATTCATAAACTCCCTCACCGGACAAAAGCGCGGCAGCCACGAGTGGTGGATCGAGCTGCGGCCCGGCAGCGAGGTCACGCCGACGGGGCCGATCATCGCGACACTGCTCGATGCCGAGCTCCAGCGCCTCAACGACGACTACGAGACCAAGCGCAAGGGCGGCGGGCTGCTGCCCCCGACCGTGCGCCTCGTCATGCCCGGCGTGTTCGAGCAATGGCAGCGCGCCGGCGGAAAATGGGGCGGACAAAACAAAATGCCCCGCTGCCGCAGCGACCGCCAGATCGCCGACCAGCTGGCCCGGTTCGCGCCCTTTCACGACGCGGTGTGAGCGATAGGGCGGAAGCGTTCCGCGCTTCCCCCGGACCACACCGCCGGCTCAGGCCGGCGCCCCGCTCAGGAAATACGTCACCACCGCGGCCACGTAGGCCGCCAAACCGCCGAGCAGCAGGCACAGCTCCGCGAAGAAAAGCCGCGTCTTGCGGTCGCGATAGCAGAGAATCTGGGCCACGAGCTCCGCGTCCCCGCCTCCGGGAGGCGCGCGAAATTGCGTGACCCACCGGATGCGCAACGAGCCTCCGATTATGAGCAACATCGAGACGAGCACGAGGACGAGACCGCCCGCCATCGCCAGCCGCGGAAACGCGCCCGACTGCGCGATGCGCGGCCCCGAAAAGCCCGTGATCGTGAGCGCCAGCGTGGAAACCGTGAGCAGCACCTGCGAACGCGTCTGCAACACGCCGAACTGCGTCACGAGCAGATCGAGCGCGCCGCGCAGACCGCCGCCGACGGCGAGCAGGTGCCGGGCCTCCTCATCGTGCACCACGGCGGGACATTCGGGCTTGGGGGAAGACGTGTTCATTTTTTGCGAAAAACGGGAAGTTCAAACTCCTCCACCAGATCGGGACCCGGCCCCCGCGCCTCCAGATGCAGCTCCCACGCGTATCGGTCGTCGGAGCCGCTTTCCGGCGTGACCGAGGGCAAGCCGGCGGGCGGATCAAACACGATTTCGATCGGGTGGCCTTGGAAAAACGGTCCCGCGATCATCTCGGTCTTTTCCCAGCGCGTATCGCGGTCGACGCGGCGCTTCTTGCCCGCTCCGGTCGTGAAATGGCGGACGCACTTCAGCGTCGCGCGCAGCCCGCCACCCGCCGGCAGCCCGTTCGGGGCGCGGACGCCGAGGCGTATCTGCTCTCCGGGCGGCAGCGGCATGGTCGTGATCTCCACCATGACGCCACGGTGCCTCCAAACGCGGACCAGCGAGCGGACACAGAAAAAATCACCGAGCGCGACCAGGCCGAGCGCGCTCCCGAGCAACCACCGGAACCCCCCGCCTCCCGCCCACACGCCGGGCAGCGCGCCCCAAAGCGGCAAGGTGGACGCGTTGAGCATCACGAAGAGGGCGAAAACGACCACGGCCTTCGGCCCATGCATCGGGAACACGCGTCCCGCCGCCCAGTCCTCGCGCCACAGCCATGGCTTGGCGGGGTGCGCGGCACGCCGCCGGCTCCATCGCCGGTCCTCCACAAAGGCGTAGCCGGAACAGATGAACAAGAGCGCCCCGACGCCGCCGAAGACCACGCCGAACAAGGCCTTGAAAAGCCCCAGCTCCACACGCCATTCCGGCCTGAGCACCGCTTCCGTGGGATCGGCGGGGTTGACGTAGGCGGTGAGCGGTCGTCCCGCGTTTTTAGCGGCGCGCATCTCTCGATGCAGCCGCACATGGAAGGCGCCGATGTTGTCCGAACCGGACTGAAGCGCCAGTTCCTCCGAGCTGTAGTCACGGCCTTGATACCGATAGCTGTATGCGCCGACGGCGCGGCGGGTTCTCCCGCCCTTGGAGCCTCGACCGGTCTCCAGCTCCGCCGACTCTATGCGGGCGGGCACGGGCTCCCAGGAGGAGCGGATCTCCCGGCCGCGCAAAACATCGCGCCACTGCCAGACGCTCATTCCCGCGCCGACGCCGAAAAACGGCAAACCGAACAAGGCGAGCAACAAACCGCCGCCGAAAAAGGAACGCAGCCGTGACATCGGAGATGTTTCGAGGGTCGGTCGAGATTTCAGACGCCGATCCCGGGCGACACGAGGCCGTCGGCCGGCGTGGGCGCGGACTGCACCACCAGCCGCCGGATGCTTTCGAGGTTTTCGCGCACCAGCGCGCCCATCGACTCGCACGACAGGTATTCGGAGCGCTTGTAATGTTCGGCGAGCGACTCCCGCAGCTGGCGCACGTGCTCGGGTGGCGCGATCGGGTCGGCGGCCATCGCCCCGAGCAGATGGGCCAGGCGCTCCTCGATGATCGCGGCGCGTTGCAGGATGAGCACCTGCTCCTCGCGCTGGTATTGGCGCGCGGTCTCGATGCGGAGATGCTTGGCGCAGAAAAGCGCGAGCGGGGTGTTGTCCTTGAAAAACTGCGGACGATACAGGTTGAGCCTCCCCTCGTAGCTCTGCTGGTCGAAGTCCATCGCGCGGACCCGGATTTGCGCCCCTTCGAAATCGGGCGTGATCACCACGACGAAATTGTAGGATCGCATGTCGCCCAGGAGGCGGATGAAGCAGCGCTCGTTGAACTTCACCAGCTCCTTGGCCAGCCGCACTCCGCGGATCTCGGGGTTGTCGAGCCAGCGATCGATGAACTCGTTGCCGGGGATGCCCGCGATATGTTCCTCGATGAGCGTGGTGCCGCAGGTGAGGTAGTTGAGACGGTTGGGCGAAAGCAGGTGCTCGAGCTCGAGCCCGTAGATGCGCGAGGCGTCGCCGCGCTTGATGTAGAAGTGATCGGGATTGTCGTTGTAAGCGTTGACGATCCGCACTCGGAAGGGCGCGGAATTGCCGAAGGCGCAGTAGTCGATCCGGTCGATATAGAGGTGCTGCATGACCGAGAGATCGCCGTCGACGCGCAGGATGGCGTAGACGCGCTTCAAGTCGTCGTGCAGTGGCTTCATCTCAAGCCTGTCGTAGAAAACGCTTTCCCAAAGCGTCGGCCGCCCCAGCCGGTCGGAGAGCGGCACGCTGTCGGCAAAGCGGCGCAAGCGCTCGTAGGTCACCGGCAGATCGCGCTCGCGGCGCACCCGGCGAAGGTAGGCGCGCAAAGGATCGCCGACCGGGAAGGACGGCTTCTTCAGCTGCTGACGCGGGGCATCGGGATTCTCGCGCTCTTCGGACATGCGGACGAAGCATGCGCCGAAAGAGCCGGCGGCGAAAGGGCGAAGTCATGCCGGAGCCTTGCAATGCCCCGGAGACCCACCCGGCTTCGACTCCTCGCCTTTTCGCTAAACCTCCTCAGGTCAAGTCCGTGCTTGAGCGTATCGTTCAAATCGGGTGGCGTCCCGCGCTTGGCACACCGCCCTTCGGCGGCTTCCCAGTCCCAGCCCCTTCAAATACCTCATGAACACCCTGAGTATAATCCTGTTCTTCGTCTCGGTGATAGGCGTGATCGCCTTTGGCATCTGGAAAGGAGGTCAGGGCGAAAAGAAGGAAGGCGAAAGCGGCGCCAGCGACTACTTCCTCGCCGGACGCGGCCTCACCTGGTGGTTGGTCGGCTTCTCGCTGATCGCGGCCAACATCTCCACCGAACAGTTCGTCGGCATGTCCGGCTCGGCGGCCAACTGGCTCGGCATGGCCATCGCCTCCTATGAATGGATGGCGGCCATCACGCTTGTCGTCGTGGCCTTCTGGTTCCTGCCGAAGTTCCTTCGCGCCGGCCTCTACACCATCCCGGAGTTCCTCGAATACCGCTTCGGCGTGATCGCCCGTATGACGATGGCCATCCCGGCGCTCGTCACCTTGGTGTTCGTCGCCACCTCGTCCGTCATCTACTCGGGCGCCAAATTCGTCTCCCAGTATTACCACGACGTCCCCGTCCTCAACAGCCTCACCGCCATGTGCTGGCTGATCGCCATCTTCGCCGCGGTCTACGTCTACGTCGGCGGCCTGCGCGCCTGCGCTTGGACCGACCTCGTCTGGGGCTCCGCCCTCATCGCCGGCGGCGCCATCGTCATGGTGCTGGCATTCAGCACCCTCGCCGACAAACCCGCAGAAGAGCTCATCCTGACCAAGGTGCAAAACTCCTCCGCCACCGTCGAGGACCTGCGCGACGCAAGCGCTTGGGAGCGCTTCATGCTTCTTAACGATGGCAAAGACGGCGAAGCGGCCGTCCGCGAGGGTCCCAACGGCTCCGGCGGCAAGATCCACATGGTCCGGCCCATCACCGACACCGACATTCCTTGGACCGCCCTGCTCGTCGGCCTCTGGATTCCCAACTTCTTCTACTGGGGCCTCAACCAATACATCGTGCAACGCACGCTCGGCTCGAAGTCGCTCGCCGAAGGCCAGAAGGGCATCGTCTTCGCCGCCGGACTGAAGCTCATCATCCCCTTCGTCGTCGTGATCCCCGGCATCCTCGCCTACAACTTGTTCTCGGGCGACATGCTGCGGCCCGACGGCAGCTACGACTACGACAGCGCCTTCCCCGTCCTGGTGCGCAACCTCATCAAGCCCTACCCGCTCATCTCCTGGTTCGTGCTCGCCGCCCTCGCCGGCGCGGTCATCAGCTCGCTCGCTTCGATGCTCAACTCCGCGTCGACCATCGCCACGATGGATCTCTACCAGAAGATCACCGGCGAAAAGTCCGAGAAGAAGCTCGTCGGCATGGGCAAGATCTTCGTGACCATCTTCGTGATCCTCGCCGCGCTGCTCGCCCCGAAGCTCGATTCCCTCGGCGGCATCTTCAAATACATCCAGGAGTTCCAGGGCTTCATCTCCCCCGGCATCCTGATGGTATTCGTCTTCGGCTTCTTCTCGCCCCGCACCCCCCGCTACTTCGGCTGGCTCGGCATCGTGGTCAACGCCGTCGCCTACGGCGCGCTGAAATGGGGCGTCGGCGCCTGGGTCGTCTCCCAAGGCTGGTGGTTCTCCGGCGAGATGGCCTTCCTTGATCGCATGGCCCTCTGCTTCTTCATCGTCGGCGGCGTCGGCGCGCTGGTCACCCTGCTGAACCCGCTCTCGCAGCCCGTGAAGATGCCCGTCAGCGACTCCATCGCCCTCGAGACCTCCTCCTCCGCCAAGGTCTGGGGCTGGATCGTGGTGGTCGGCACCCTCGCCCTCTACGCCATCTTCTGGTAAGCCGCGAAGGATCCGTCCCCGCCCGTTCTTCTCGCGCCGCTCCCTCCCGGGAGCGGCGTTTTTTTGCGCTCCCACGCCCCCCCCTCGCACCTCTCCTTTGAGGTTCTCCGAGGCAATGTGGTCCAGGGGAAGGCGGGAAGTCCGTGTCCGCCGTTCGTGGCCCGCTAGCTCTTCGCGGCGGGGACGGCGCTCCGCCCTCCAAGAAACTCGACGGAGTAACGCCACACGGAAAGGCGACGCCCGCTACATGCCCGTCGCCGGAGCCGCTGCCGGCAGTTCTAGCCGCAGATAATCATACATCACGTGCGCGGCACGGTCGGCGCCGGTGAAGCGGAACGTGAAGGTGTTTTCCCCCGCGCGCAGCCGAGCGACCGGGATGCGAACATCGACATATGAGTATTTCGCGTGGATGCCTTGGCGCATGAGCGCGTTGCCGCCATGGATGGGCGGGCTGATGCGCGTGAAGGGCCGCGCATCGCCGTTAAGGTGAAGCCAGAGCCGCGCGTAATGCGCGCTGGCAAAGGCGATGGTGAGCGTGGCGTCGCCACTTGGCGGAATCGTCGCGAGGTGGAAGTTCACCCGCCATTCCCACGGGACGTGGCGAATCTTGCCCGCCTCGTCGGCGAGCGGTCGCGCGCTCTGGACGTAGTTCCAATCCCTGGCGGGATCGCTCACGCCGACGGTGTAAACGAGCGGATCGGGCAGCTCCTTCGTGTAGACGTCCCACAGGTAAGGCTCGAAATAATCGCCGCCATGGCGGAACTCCCTCGCGGTGCGGTCGGGCACGCCGATTTCCCACGCGATGCTCGCGCCGGGATGAACGACCTCCCAAACGACATCACCCGCGTCTTGGCTGTCGCCCGCGGCGACTTCGATGGCGCGCTTCGAAAATTCCCCGACCACGCCGTCGTTGTAGGCGTAGAGCGTGTAAACCCCGGGGCGGACGCCCTTGATCGCAAAGTTTCCGTCCGCGTCGGCGACGGTCCAGTATTGGTAGGCCTTCCCCTGCGATTGCCAGTTGCCCGCCGTTTCCTCCGGGGCGGCGAGCCCGATGTGCGCGCCGGCGGAGCTTACGGAAGGCTTCAGCGGATCGCGGACGATCAAGCGGCCGGCCACGGCGCCGCGGTCGCCCGGAGCGGGATGGTCGGCGTTGACAAGCCAGGCATAGGGCCAGGCGGCCTGCTCGGCCGCCACCTGCGCCCGCGCGTCCGCCCAAAGCGCGTCGCCCGCGGCCGTCGCGGCGTCGCTTCGATTGCAGTAGAGGAGAAAGGGCCCGAACTGCTTTCGCCAAGCCTCGCCGGCGGCGACCGTGACGCCGGAGCCGCCAAAGTGGTTCCGACCGAAATGCATCAGCAGGTAATCACCCGCGAGCGTGAGGTCCGGATGGGTCGGGCCGTCGTTGAAGTAATCGTGTCCACCGAGGACGAACCAGACTCCCTTCCTGGCGATGTCGCTGGCATGCCCCCAGGTGCCGATGTCGAAATAGCGCGCGGCGTAGGAATACTTCCCGTCATAACGGCCGGCGCGCACACCGGTGTTCAGTTTCACGACCTCTCCGATCAAGGTGCCCGAGGCCTTCCGGTAATCCTCGACCGACGGCATCTCCCAGTGGCGCGCCGCGTCCACATAGGCGCGCTCGAAGGCGAAGGCCTTGGCGTCGCGCGGGAGCTTCCACACGATGCGCCACTCGCCGTAGGCTCCGGCTGGATACGAGGCGGGGTGGTCGAGAATGGCGTAGGCATA
Organism: uncultured Verrucomicrobiota bacterium; assembly: GCA_946482165.1. The sequence continues at coordinate 17,980 of CAMLQS010000055.1, forward strand.
CAGGCCGGTGTCGCCGCGGCGCAGCACATAGTGGAGATCGATATCGAAAACGTGCTTGTAGCCCGCGCCGGTCGTCCACGTGCGTTTGCACGAGATGTCGACCATGTCCGGCGTGTTGACCACGACCGAGTAGGCGCAACCGCTCGGCTGCTCATAGTTCGCACCCCCATCGAAGCTGTAGTAGATCGGGTTGGCCGGATCGACCATCTGCACGCCTTCGAAAAGATAACTGGAGACCTTGCCGGTGGCTTTTTGCACGACGGCCCGGATCACGCCGTTGTCGAGCGTGGCCGCCGTCCCGGAGTCCGTGAGCACGACGTCCGGCCCCTCGCCGGGCGCCCCGCCGCCCGGATCATTGACCGCAAAGGCGACGGACGCCGCCCATGCGCAGACGGGACCAAGCAGGCTCGCAAAGAGCGAAACCCGCCGCAGGGGTAGACGGCGGAGGAATTCCATTGGGTAAAAAAACCGTTTTCACCCGTGGCGGGCAAACTCCTTCCCCCCGCCCCGCTTGGGATGTTTACGCAGAGAAGAACGTTCAGCACGCAACCGATCCATTAGACGGACTCGGGCAGAACATGAGCACGTTTGCGCAAAATGAGGTTGGCCCCCGCCCGGGCGCGCCCTAGCGCTGACCCTTTCACTTTTCCACATGCCCAAGACGCACTCCGACATCGGACTCATCGGCCTCGCCGTGATGGGTCAGAACCTCGCCCTCAACATCGCCGACCACGGCTTCCAGATCTCGGTCTACAACCGCACCGTCGAAAAGACCGACAAGTTCGTCGCCGAAAACCCGAACACGCCCGGCGGCGTCGTCGGCACCAAGACCCTCCAGGAGTTCGCCGCGTCCCTCTCCAAGCCCCGCAAGGCCATCATCCTCGTCCAGGCCGGCAAACCCACCGACGCCGTGATCGACGGCCTCACCGCCGTGTTCGAGCCCGGCGACATCATCATCGACGGCGGCAACGCCCTCTGGACCGACACCATCCGTCGCGAAAAGGCCCTCAAGGAAAAGGGCTTCCTCTTCATCGGCTCCGGCGTGTCCGGCGGGGAAGAAGGCGCGCGTTTCGGCCCGTCCCTCATGCCCGGCGGCGACAAGGCCGCCTTCAAGCACCTCGAACCCATCTGGAAGGCCATCGCCGCCAAGGTGGACAAGAAGACCGGCAAGCCCCTCACCGGCGCCAAGCCCGGCAAGCCCGTCAAGGGCGGCGTCCCCTGCACCACCTACATCGGTGAAAACGGCGCCGGCCACTACGTGAAGATGGTCCACAACGGCATCGAATATGGCGACATGCAGATGATCTGCGAGGCCTACTCCCTCATGCAGGGCCTCCTCGGCCTCAAGCCCGCCGAGATGGGCGAGATCTTCTCC
>CAMLQS010000056.1 GCA_946482165.1 uncultured Verrucomicrobiota bacterium
ACTGCCAATGCGCAGGCCGGGAGGGAGGGTGCGCGCCCCGGTCGCGCCGGTGCCGTTGCCGCGCAGGACGCCGTCGACATACAGCGCCACCGCCCCGGTGGTGTTGTCGCGGGTGGCGGCGAGGTGGTGCCAGGCGCCGTCGTTGATGTTCACCGAGGAGGCGATGGTCGTGTCGCCGCCCGTCGAGCCTACGCCCAAGACAAATTTTCCGTTCACGATGGACGTGCCCCAGTCGGCGCCGCCGCCGCCCACTTCGCCGTCCACCAGGCCCTTGCCCGACCACCATTGGGCACCCGCGCCTCCGGCCGTGTCCGTCGTCTTGACCCACATCGCGACGGTGAAGTCGCCGACGATGGAGCGCGGGATGGAGACGTAACTGCTCGCGCCGTTGAACTGCGCCGCTTGGGCGCCGACCTTGCCGGAGACGTAGGTGATCGCGTTGGCCGTGCCGTGGTTGCCGACCCCGCTGGTGTCCTGCGCGTTGCCTTCAAAAACGTAGAGCGCGTTCAACTCGGCGGGAATCGCGGAGACCTCGGCGGAGTTGGCGCTTTCGCCCTCGGAGTTCAGCGCGCTGACAACGTAGTAGTAGGTCGTGCCGTTCATCACGCCGGTATCCGTGAAGGTGAGGTCGGTCGTGGTGGCGATGGTCGCATACGCGCCGCCGCTCGTAGTGGAGCGTTTGATACGATAGCTCGTGGCCGTGGCGGAGGCGGACCAGGCGAGATCAACGCGGCCGTCGCCCGAGGTCGCCGTCAGACCGGCCGGGGCGTCCGGCGTCGTCGGGACAGGCCAGGAAATGGAATCGATGTAGCAGGTGCCCGTCCACGCGGCGTTGGTCGTCATCCGCAGACCCAGTTGTTTCAGGGGAGTGGTGCGCGTCGCCGGGATCGTCAGCGTGACGGTGTTCCATGCGTTCGCGGACAGGTTCCCGAACCAGCTGGAGTTCCACGCCCAGTTGTAGTCGTTCGAATAGGGCTCGATCGTCGTGACCGCGCTCCCGCCCGGTATCCAGACTCGGAAGGTGATGGTCGAACCGGCGGGAACGTTTGCGCCGTCCAGGAGCACGCTCGAGGTGCCGGCCGCCGTGCCGTTAAAGTTGACCGCCAATGACTGCTGACCCGCGAAAGCCCGCGTGGCCGATGTCTCGACTCCGGAGATCTGGGCGCCGTTCGTTCTCCAGCGCTGCGTGTCGGTCTCGAAATGGAACTGCGTCGGGTCGGGATTCACGCCGGGCGTCGTCGCTTTGGCCTCGGGGGAAAAGCCCGAGAAACCCGAGGCGTTCACGGCGACGACTTGGTAATAGTAGGTCGTGCCGCCATTGAGGCCCGTGTCGGTGTAGGACGTGCCGGTGATGCCGGTGACGGAAGGCATGGCGGGCTCGTAGCCGGACTGCGACGCGCGATAGAGGTCGTAGCTGGTGGCCCCGGCGACGGTGTCCCACGTCAGGGACACTTGGTTGGCGCCGGCCATCGCGGTGAGGCCGGTGACGGCGTAGGGCGCGCCGTTCGGAGGCGGAGGCGCGACTCCGCCCGTGAGCACCTTCACGACTTCAGCGTCGCTTATCGCGCCCGTGGTGTAGTGAAACGGGCTGTTCCCGGTGCTCCAGTAGAAGGGGCTGAGCCCGTGGGCGTGGGCGGAATCGACGGAATATTTGTTCCAGTAGAGGGTGGAGGCGCGGTTGTAGGCCGCATCGTCGCCGGTGAGGAAGGATTTCCCGGCGGCCTGCATCTCGCCGATCAAGACGGGGATGCCCTTGCTGACATACTGATCGTAGAGTTGTTGATAACCTGCATCGATGTGGCCCTCCGCCGGCCAGCCGGCGCCGCGGTCGGGGGTTCCGGGATTCTGATAAGCGGCGCCCCAGAAGTAGATGGTGTTACCCCACGACTGATCCTCGTGGATGATCGTGAACAGGGACGGCGTGTAGTTGTGATACTCGACCATCAGGCGGCCGGGAGTCGGGTCCGCCGGCAAGGTCGTGAACCACGCGGTGTCGCCGCCGCCCTGCAGCACCAGCCAGCGGTCGGTGTTGCCTCCGCCGACGCCGCGCACCGTGTCGATGAAGGTCTTATAGTAGGCCATCAGCGTGTTAAACTCGTCGGGATTGTGAACGTTGGGCTCGTTGGCCGCGGCGAAGAGCAAGCGGTTGTCGTAGCCGGCGAAGGTCGTCGCGATCTGCGTCCAGTAGGCCACGTATTTCGCCTCGATGATCGGGTCCACCGTGGCGCCGATGTTGTTCTCCATCCAACCGCCGTCCCAATGGATGTTGATCACCGCGTGCATGCCGGCGGCGAGCGCCCGATCAACCGCCAGTTTCACCTGCGCCATGTATGCGGGGTCGATTTGGTAGGTGTTGTCGTCGGCGTTGGAGTCCCAGGCGCAAGGGATGCGAACCGCGTTAAACCCGGCGTTGGCGGCGGAATAGAACACCTTCGCGCTCGGATACGCATAGCCCCAGACGGCTTCCATTCCGTTTCCGATGTTGAACCCGTAGGTCGGCATCGGCAGCGGCGTGTCCGCCGGGGTGACGGGCATGTCCTCCAAGCCGAGCAAGAACGCCGCGTCGTAGCCGTGGCTGGCTCCGGTGGTGATCGTGCCGCCATCGACGGGGATGAGCGCAATCTCGCCGCCCGCGTAGGCGTCGGACGCCGCCACGGCGAGCGCGGCCCAACCGCCGGCGGAGGGCTTGGTCCCAAAGGAATAGGCGTAAGTTTTGTTCGCCTGCAGCGGAACCTTGATCCCGGTCCATTGCAGCCAGTCGCCGTCGGTGTAGCCGGGATTGGGAGCACTGAAGGAGATGAGCGCGGTCGCCGCGCCATCGTTAATCTCGTAGATGCGCAGATAGAGGGTCGGCGTGCTCGCGGGCGTGCCGTAACCGCCCCCGGAATTGAGCCCGGCCGTCTTGATGGCGACGGACACGAGGCGCTTGGCCTCGGCTCCCGTGGTGAACGTTTGCCCGGCCACGGGATTGTTGTCGGTGAAGTAGTTTAGCGTGTCGGGCCAGGTCGTGCCGCTGGTCGAGAGCTGGGAAATGTCGTCCGCGTCCGCTGTCGGCGCCGTGGCGCCGAGGGACGAGAGCACTTGGGCGCTCAAGGCGCCGTGACCGGCGAGGACAAGGCACGGAAACACGACGCGACGGACGATCTGGAGCCAAGCCGACCTAAGAAGCGGCGACAGGGAAGAACAGGCGGAGGGGGGCATAAATTTCTTGGGGTCGAGAATTCGACTAGTCGACGTCGGTGCGGAAAGGAGAGGCCGGCAGACCGGCGCGGTTAAACAGATTGCCCTCGGGCACCTTGGCCCAGCCGTAGCGGACGGCCGTGGGCTGCGTCACCCCCGGTGCATGGACACGGATCGTATCGCCCTCGATCCCAGCCCGCGCGGGGTGGAATACTTTGTCAGGCCCGGCGATCACGAAGTCGCGGAGCTCGCCATCCTGCGCGACCAAGCCGCCGCCGAGATGGGTGAAGCGCAACACCGCGGTGTCACCGTCGACCTCCATCGATTCGTAGACCGGTCCGGAGTAGTCGATGTGCTCGCCGTAGGCCAAGGCCCGCGCGGCCAGCGCGAGGCGCGCGCCGACCGGCCGCTTGCGAGTCGGATGGATGTCGTTGGCGTCGCCGCAATCGGCGGTCACGACCATCGCGGTGTTTTTCGTCCGCTGCCACGAGAGCAACTGCGCCTCGCGGATCTCCGGAGTCAGGTCGCGATACGGGGCGATTTGCACGAAGAGAAACGGGAAGTCGCCTCGACCCCAGACACGCCGCCAGTCGGCGATCATGGCGGGGAACAGGCTCCGGTATTGCCGCTCGCGGCCGACGTTGGCCTCGCCTTGATACCAGATCACGCCGCGCATGGCGTAGGGCAGCAAGGGATGGAGCATGCCGTTGTAGAGCACGCTCGGGATGCTCGCGTTCTCGTTAAAATTCGCGGGAGGCCAGCCGCACTCGGCCATCGTGACGGTCGTCTTGCATCGCCAGGCTCCGGCCAGCGAAACGGAGGCCGGACTCGCGTCGGCCTTGAACGCCAAACGCATCTCGTCCCCTCCCCCATAGAGGCCGCCGCCGCCGGCCGGATCGAAGACCCGCACGGCGAGCGTGTTCGCACCGCGCTTCAGCAAGCGACCCGGCACGCGGTAAACCCGCGTCTTGGACCAGTCGTTGGTCGAGCCCACGCGCTGGCCGTTGATCCAGGTCGTATCCATGTCGTCCACCGCGCCGAGATGGAGCTCCGCGTCGCCGCCGTCCCAGTTTTCCGGCAAGGTGAACTCGCGACGAAACCAGACGACGCCGTCGAAACCGGGCAGGCCGGCGGACTCCAAATACGCGGGGAGATTCATCGTGGACCAATCGTCCACGGCCAGATCCGCCGCGCTCCAAGACGCCCCCGGTTTCGAGCCGGCATCGAACTTCGCGAACCAGGCGTCCTGGACCGCCTCCCGTTTGCGCAGCTCCAAGTCGGGCTCGACGGCGAAGCGTTCCACCTCAGCCAAGTCTCCGGCGAACTCGGCGAAGTTCTTCAATCCCTCCGAGCTCGTCCAGGCCTCGGCCGGCGTGCCGCCCCAGGAGCTGTGGATGATGCCCACCGGCACCTTGCGCGCGGCGTGGAGGTCGCGGGCGAAAAAATAGCCGACGGCGCTGAAATCGAGCACGGTCTTCGGCGAGCACACCGCCCAGGATCCGCTCACGGTCGGGCGTGGGGTGAACGCCCTCGTGTGCGGGACGTAGAACTGGCGAATCTCCGGATGATTCGCCTCCGCGGCTTCCCGTTCCCAGTCGTGGATCGGCTGCTGCCCGGGCTGAGTCCCGAGGTGGCGCTCCATGTTCGACTGGCCGCTCGCGATCCACACTTCGCCGACGAGGATGTTGCCGATCTCGCGGGTCGTGTCGCCGCTCACGGTCAGAGTCTGTGGCGTCGCGTTCGGCGCCATCGGCTCGAGCCAGACCTTCCACGCGCCGCCCGTCGCGACGGTATCGACGCGCTGCCCCGCGAAACGCACGGTGACCTTTTCACCGTCACGCGCGGTGCCCCAGACCGGGACGCGCGTGTCGCATTGGAGGACCGCGTTGTCCTGGAACAACGGATTCAACTCCGCGGCACCGGCCTCCGAGGCGAGGACGCACCCGAGGACGGCGGAGACAAAGCTTATAGTGACGGGCGGATTTCGAAACAGCGGAGACATACAGGGAAAAATTTGAGACGGAGATTTTAGCGATTTAGCTATTCGGAGCTTATGGATATCGGGCGTCCTCGAACGATTATCCCGCCCGGGCGATGGCATCTTCCTCACCGCACGGGCCCGAAAACCGTGAACTCGGCGACGGCCGGCTGGATGCCGTCGGGGTGGCCCAGTATTATCAGCCGCGCGCGGTTCGCCGTGGTCGGAACGCACTCGCGATAATCGATGAGAAAATCCTCCGTGCTCTCGCTGCGATCGATGATCGTCGTCCACGCGCCGGGCGAAGTCTCCGCTTCCACGCGGTAGCGGAATGCCCCGGGTCGCACGCCCTTTGGAGTGTCGAGGCCGACATCGCGCCAGATCACGCGCACGGCGCGGACTTCCGAGGTGGGAAACGAAGTCGTGAGCACGGGTTGCTCATCGTCGGCAGCCGGCAACCACCATGTCATCATCGTGTAGTCCGCGGCGCGCCGACCGGCGGTATTGGGCGCGCTGGAACTGGCAAAGGTGGGCTCGCCATCGTTGAGCGGCACCCACGGGGTTGCGTCGGCTCCGACGTCGACGGAGATCGGCTGCGGCGTCGAGGTGGCGGCCGGCACGTAGAGGTTGCCGTCGGCGTCGAACGCGGCGGGATCCATGCCGATGCGGCGCTCGAACCCGTGCACGACGGCGGCCAGGACGGTATAGAACGTCCACAGACGATCCCCCGGCCCGCGCACGATGCAGCCGTGGGCCGTGCCGGTGCTGAAGCCCTCCGTGTTGCGAAAGATGGGATTGCGCGCCTGCGGCTTGAAAGGTCCGAGCGCCGAGTCGGAAACGTAGCATCCCATGGCGTAGGTGCGGAACTGCGTGCCGCCTGCGCAATACACCAGGTGATAGCGCCCCTCGTGCTTGACCATCCAGCCGCCCTCCATCCAGCCGAGGTAGCGGTTTTGATTATGGTTGCCGACCGACTCCCAAGGGAACGCGTGCGGATTGAACGGGATCATCTCCCGCGGCTCGCCCTTCGGCTTCGTGACGTCGTTCGCGTCCAGCTCCACGCCCCAGATGCCGCCGCTCGGCGTGCAGCCCCAATAGAAAAACAGGCGCCCGTCGTCGTCGGAAAACAACATCGGGTCGATCATCACCGGAAGCTTGCCCGTCCCGAAAGGAATCCGCAGCGCGCCGACGGGGCGGAAGGGCCCGAGCGGCGATTCGCTCTCGTGGACTTCGGAACCGGAGCCCATGAGCAGAAACTTCGATCCGTGCCGCACGATGGTGGGCGCGTAACCGAGGTCGCGCACGTTGAGCGGATGATGTTGCCAGGTCCGCCCCTCGTCGCGGCTCACCCACGCCATGTCGCAGGACGGGTAGAGATACCACGCGCCCTCGTGCCACAGCGCGGTCGGGTCGGCGAGTTCGCGATATTGCTCCTTGTTCTCGGCGAGCCACAGGCCGCCGTCGTTCGGCTCCCCCTTGGTGATGTGGCGAACCAGCTTCCCGACGGGATAGTTGGGGATCGGGAGCGGGTTGCAGTAGCGCCCGGGCGCGCGCGGCTCCGCGGCAAAGAGGGAGCCGGCGGCGAAGGATGCGAGCATCGCGCCACGGAGGAATGAGAGAGCGAGCGTCACGGCCGGGCAGTGGTCAGTTCGTGATGACGTCGACCTCGGCGTAGCCGATCTCGTTGTTGCCGTCGGTGTTTCGCAGGGCCTGCAGCTTGATGTAGCGGCCTTTCACCGGAGCGAAGGTCTTGGTCTGCCAGACGCGGTTGTTTTTGATGTTCGAGAACTCGCCCTTGTCGGCCAGCGTCCAGGTGGCGTTGTCGGCGGAGACATGGAAGGCGTATTCCGCGATGATGCCGGGGCCCCAGTGGCCCTGGTCGGGATGGTATTTGAAGCCGGTCAGGGTCCGCTCGCTTCCGAGGTCGATGACGAGATCGATAGGCAGGGTCTTTTCGCGGCTCTGCTTCCACGAGGTGGCGGGATTGCCGTCCAGAAGGGCGTAAGGCGCGTCGCCATCCGCGCCGACGATTTTCCAGTCCTTGCGGCAGACGTCGAATTTCTCCTGCGCAACCGGGCTGGCTTTGCCCGCGGAGGGATCGACGGCGATCGCGCGGACCTCGACCTTTCCGTCGCCTGTCGCCACGGGGCCGGTGAAGCGCGCGGACTCGGTCGTCGGCGTGGAGCCGTCGATCGTGTAATAGAACAGCGGTCCGACATCGCCGGACGAAATCGAGACCTCTCCCTGGCGGTTGCGGGTGATGCCGGGCGCGTCGAGAATCAACGGCGCGTTATAGAGCCCGACCGCGGAGATCACCGGGTTGCTGCGCGAATCGTTGATGGTGAAACGAACCTGGCTCGCGTTGACCGCGGGAAAGCGGAGGATGCGCTTGTAGCCGATGGTGCTGCCGTGGCCCACCTCCTTCCAGCTTCCATCCACCAAGGCCTCGACCTTGAAGCCCTTCACGCGCTGTCCGAGCCGGATGTATTCCTGCACGAGGAAGCGGTTGAACACGGTGGGCTTTCCCAGGTCGATGGTGAGCGAGGCGGACTTAACCCCGTCGTCCGTGGCCCAGTAACTGTTCTTGTCGTCGTCCACGGCGTTTTGCGGACCGAACTTCGATGCGCCGCCGCGCGTGTTGGAAGCCTCCGCCTTGGCGTCCTTCGCGAGGTTGTGGGCGAAGGTCTGCTTGACCACCTTGGCCGTCTCCACGGCGTGCCGCACGTCGGTGGGATGGATCCTGCCGTCGGGCATGATCGGGAAGTTGAGCAGGAAGGTGCCGTTGCGGCCGATGGAGTTGTAGTAGGTGTCCAACAACTGCGGCACGGTCTTCACCTTGTCGTCCTCGTTGGGGTGATAGAACCACTCGGGACGGATGGAGGTGTTGACCTCGGCGGGCACCCAAGAGTCGCCGCCTTCGAGTCCAAAATGGAGCATGGGCCACGTCACTTCGCCGGTCGCGTTGAGCGTGCTCCAGTTGGTCTCGCCGACGTAGCCCGACTCGGTGCCGACCCAGCGCAGGTCGCCGCGGTCGCCGCCGTCGTTCCAGATGACGATCTCGGGCTGGAGCTTTCGCACCAGCGCGTAGGTGTTTGGCCAATCGTAGTAGGTCTTGGGGTCGATCTTTCGGTTCTCCCGCGCGCCGCCGTAGTAGCCGGTGCCGCCGTTGGCGCCGTCGAACCAGGCCTCGAACACGGGACCGTAGTTGGTGAGGAGCTCCGTCAGCTGATCGCGGAAATAGGTGATGTATTCCGGCTTTCCGTAGTCCGCGCGGTTGCGGTCCCACGGCGAGAGATAGACGCCGAACTTGAGGCCGTATTCCTTGCAGGCCTCGGCCACGTCGCGCACGACGTCGCCCCGGCCGTTTTTCCACGGAGCGTTCTTCACCGAATATTCGGTATATTTGGAGGGCCAGAGGCAAAAGCCGCTGTGGTGCTTGGCCGTGATGATGACGCCGGTCATCCCGGATTCTTTGCAGACGCGAACCCATTCGCGGGCGTCGAGTTTCGTCGGGTTGAAGAGGTTGATGTCCTCGTCGCCATATCCCCACGATTGGTCGGTATAGGTGTTCAGGCCGAAGTGGATGAAGGCGTAATACTCCATCTCATGCCACCGCATCTGATTTTCGGAGGGGACGGGACCGAAGGGCGCGGGGTCCGTGACTTGCGCGTGGCAAACGCTGAGCGAGGAAACGGAAAGGAGGACGCTGGCGAGAAGGGTTTTGGTCATGGTGGGAATGGGAAAGGGTGACTTAAGCAAGGAGCGGTCGGCGCTTCGGGATACTCCGGTATTATTTGATCGTCAGGGGCGGCCGGACTCGAAGTTCACCCGAATCGAGGCGCGTAGACCGTTGTCGTCCGTGACGGTGAGAACGGCCGGGCCGGAGGCGCCGGGCTTGCTGCGCAAAGCGGCGACGGCCTGCCCGTGGAACAGCGGGTGCGTCTCGTCCGTCAGCGTGTCCAAGCCCATCTGGTCTCCGTTGGCCACGCCCATGAAAACCGCCGCGCCTTCGGTCTCGAAGCGCAGATTGTTCATCGCGAGCGGGCAGAGGTTCCCCTTCGCGTCGAGCAGGCGCACCGTAACGTAGCAGAGATCCATGCCATCGGCGGCGAGTTTTGCGCGGTCGGCCTTGAGTTCCAGCGCGGCGGGCCCGGAGGCGGTGCGCACGACGGATTCGCCGATCTTTTTCCCGTTCTTGTAAGCGACGGCCTTCAACTCGCCGGGCTCGTAAGGAATATCCATAAACCGGATACGGTAGGCGTCCACGATATCGAAGTAGGGGTCTTGCGCGCGGACCTCGGCATCGTAAACCCCGAATTCGCGAATGCTGGCCCAGCGCCCTTGGGTGGAACCGAGGACGCGCACCTTCAGCTGGCGGGCTTGCGTCGCCGGCAGCGTGATCGTCGTCGCGGAGCCGATATGGGCGACTTGGCCGGAGATCGTTTCCCAACGCGTGCCATCGGCGGAGGCGAGCAACTCGAAAGGGTAATCGGCACCGTCGTTTTCCCAGTTGATGTGGATACGGGAGAAGGCGCGCTCGCGTCCGAGATCGACCTGCAGTTCCTGCGGAAAACCGCCGGTGGCGGCGCACCAGCGGGTCTCGGGGTTGCCATCGACGGCCTTGTTGGCCGAGCGGTCGGCGAGGATGTTGCCCCCCTCGTTCTGGACGACTTCAGAGCTGGTGGCCTTGGCGTTGCGCCCGAAGGCGAGGTTCGCCGCCTCGATTTTATCCGGATCGAGCTTGGTTTTGCGGCCGAGACTGCGGCCGTTGAGGAAGAGTTCGGCCTCGTCGCCATCGGTGTAAACGATGACCGGCACGCGGTCGCCGGCGGACCAGTTCCAGTGCGGAGTCAGGTGGACGGTGGAAACGTCTTTCCGCCACTGGCTGCGGTAGAGATAGAAGGCGTCCTTGGGCAGGCCGGCGAGGTCGATGATGCCAAAGAAACTGGTATGGGCCGAGGCGCTCAGCTCGGGCGCGCCTTGGCCGCGGGCCGGAGTGGGCTCGCCGAGATAATCGAAACCGGTCCAGGCGAAAATGCCGCAGAGGAAGGTGTCTTTGCGCATCCGTTCGAATTCATATTCGGGGATGTCGGACCAAGGCGCGGCGGTGAGGCCGTAATTGTTTTGATAAGGGCCGGGGCCGTAGTCGGTCTTGGAGGCCGGCGTCTTCAGGGCGTAGTAGCCGCGGGTGCCGAAGGCGGAGGCCGTCTCGGTGTAGATGATGGGCTTTTCCGGGTAGTTTTGGCGGAAGTTCGCGTAGGTGCGCGCATAGTTCCAGCCCGACGCGTCCACCGCCTCGAAGATGTGTTTTTCGCGGTTGGCGCTGTCGGGCAGGTGGGAGACGACAAGCGTCGGACGGGAGGGGTCGTGTTGCTTGACGAACTCCACCACGCGGGCGACGTGTTGGGCGGACTTGCCGTCGGCATTGCCCAGAATGGCCCAGTCTTCGTTGGAGATCGACCAGATGACGGCGGAGGGGTGGTTGCGGTCGCGCCGGACGAAGTTGCGCACTTCGCGCTCGGCGTGGCGCTCCACGAATTCGGCGGATTTGACGCGGACGCCGGCGGTGCCGTCCCACTTGTCGAAGAGTTCGTTGATGACGACGATGCCGAGTCGGTCGCATATTTCCAGGACCTCGGGGGCCTCCGCGTTGTGCGAGGTGCGAAGAGCGTTGAGGCCCATATCGCGCAGAATCTCCAGCTTGCGCTCCATCGCCCTCGGGTAAAAGGCCGCGCCGAGCATGCCGTGGGTGTGGTGCTCGTTGACTCCCTTCAGATCGACCCGGCGTCCGTTCAGGTGAAAGCCGTCGTCGGCCGTCCATTTGAAGATGCGGATGCCGAAGGTCGTGTCCTTGGCGTCCACCTCCCGTCCGCCGACAGACACGCGGGTCCGGGCGACGTAGAGATGGGGATGATCGATGTCCCAGCGGAGGGGCTTCGCCACTTGGAACTCAAAGGGAACCGAGGCGGTGCCGACGTCGGCGGCCAGAGATTTGGACTGGGTGGCGACAACCTTGCCGTCCGGCGCGAGGATCTCGGCGACGACGTCCACCGGCTGGCCGCCGCCCGACTGGTTGGCGATCTCCACCTCGACGCGGACGCTCGCCTCCGCATCGGCGACGGCGGGCGTGGTCACATAGACGCCCCAGACCGGGATATGCACCGGCTCGGCCAGGCGCATCGTGATTTTGCGGTAGATGCCCCCACCCGGATACCAGCGGGATTGGTGAACCCGCGTGTCGGCGTGAACGGCGAGGACGTTTTCCCCGCCGAAATTCGCGGCCTCGGTGGCGTCGATCCAGAACGAGTTGTAGCCGTAGGTCCAGGAGCCGACCTTTTGGCCGTTGAGGTAGATGACCGGGCTGGCCATGACGCCGTCGAAGACGAATTGGAGGCGTTTGCCTGCGGCTTCGGCGGGCAACGTGAAACGCTTTCGATACCAGCCCTCGCCCCACCACGGCAGCTTCGCGGTGTCCGAGTGACCGTTCGGATCGAAGGGACCCGAGATTGCCCAGTCGTGCGGCAGATCGACGCGCGACCAGGAGGAGTCGTCAAAGACCGGATCCTTCGCCGAGGCGTGGTCGCCTTTGGCGAAGCGCCAGTCGAAATTGATCGGATCGACCGTGGTCCGCGCCGCTTGGTCGCCGGCGGTCCCGACGCACGCGCAACAGGCCGCGAGCAACGCCGCGGACAACAGCCGCCAGTCCATTCGGCATATCTCCCTCAATCTAAAGATACCGGGCTTCATTTGGTTTGAACCGCGATCATGGCCGCCTGCAGTCCGTCGGCCTCCGCCTTTAGCGTGATTTTTCCGGATTCGGCCGTCGGCCGAAGGATGGCCAGACAGCGCCCTTGATAGGTTTTGCGCAGCGGCGCGCGGAAGCTCACCGCATCGTCGGGCGCGGTGGTGCCGGTGGCGGCGAGTTCACCTGCGCCGCTCACACTGAAACCCACCGGGACCTGCGCGTCGGGGACCACCCTGCCCTCCTGGTCCACGACTTCGACCGTGACGTAGGAGAGGTCGTTGCGGTCGGCGCGGATCTTCGAGCGGTCGGCGGTGAGACGGAGGGCCGCCGGAGCGCCGGTGGTGCGGAACACCACCTCGCCCGCGGGTTTTCCGTCCACGAGGCCGATGGCGCGCAGTTCGCCGGGCGCGTAGGGAACATCGAATACGACGGTCAGCTTGGTGTCGCCCGACACCGGCTTTTCGGCGAGCGTCTTTCCGTTCAGTTCCAAGCGAACGCGGTCGCAACGCGAATAGACGACCACCTGCATCGCGCGGCCTTCGTGGCCCGCCCAATTCCAGCTCCGGACTTCGCTCGGCCATCCCCAGCCGCTGACGCGTTCGACGACGCCCTCCGGCAACGGCACGCGCACGGCCATCTCGACCGGGCTCCGGCGCCAGACGACGTCGCGATAGTAGGACTGCGGCTTCTTGAAACCGCACACGTCGATGTCGCCGCACCAGGCGTTATACCACGGCCAGGGCATGAGGAAGCTCTCGGGCGCGGTGCTCGGAACGGCTTGGCCGATACCCGACTCGCCGAAGTAGTCCATGGCCGTCCACACGAAGTCGCCGATGACGTAGGGGTGCTTCTCCACGAGCGACCAGTAGTCGTAGAAGCCGCGTGGATAGGACTCCGTGCCGAGAATCACGCGCTGCGGATTCCGCGCGTGGTCGCTCTCGTATTTCTCGGGGAGGTAGTTGTAGCCGCCGACGTCGAGGTGACGGAAGGCGATGTCGGAGCGCGTGTCCCAATTGCGGATGACCTCGCCCCAGTCCGAGCAGATCGCCTGATTGATCGGGCGCGTGGGATCATCCCGGAGCACGGATTCGCGCAGCATCTTCGCCGTGGACTCGGCGCGGAATTGATCGGGGATTTCATTCCCGATAGACCACATCACCACGGACGGATGGTTGCGGTCGCGCCGGACCATCGAGGCGATGTCGCGCTCCGCCCACTCCTTGAAATACACGCTGTAATCCTGCCCGTTTTTCCCGACCGTCCAGCAGTCGAAGGCCTCGTCCACGACGAGCACGCCCAGCCGGTCGCAGGCGTCGAGAAACGCGGGCGACGGCGGATTATGCGCGGTGCGGATGGCGTTGAACCCGTTCGCCTTCATCAACTCCACGCGACGCTCCTCGGCGCGGTCGATCGCGACGGAGCCCAAGGGACCGTTGTCGTGATGCAGGTTGCCGCCCTTGAGCTTGATCGTCTGGCCGTTGAGGCGAAAGCCGTTCACGGCATCCACCTCGATCTTCCGAATGCCAAATCGAATGGAGGTCCGGTCGAGCATTTTTCCGGCAGCCACGATTCCGATCTCCGCCGCATATAGTTCCGGCGAATCCAACGACCACAACTTCGGCGAACGCACTTGGAGCAACTGCTCCACCGCGCGGGTTTCCTTGGCGGACAGACGCACGTTCATCGCGCTCGCCTGGACGGGTTCGCCGTTGGAATTCAGCACACGCGCGTGGACGACCACATCGGTATCGGCGTCCGTGTCGTTGCGGACTTCGCTCGTGATTTTCACGACGGCCTTCTCTTTTGAAACCTCGGGGGTGGTCACAAACACGCCCCAAGTCGGCACGTGAATCGAGTCGGTGACGGTCAGCCACGTGTGGCGATAGATGCCCGAGCCGGAATACCAGCGGCTGTTTTTCCCTTCGTTGCGAACGCGGACCGCGATGACGTTTTCCTGACCGGCCGGTTTGAGGTGAGGCGTCAGGTCGAATTCGAAACCCGTGTAGCCGTGAGGATGATTGCCGAGGTGCCGACCGTTGATCCAGAAATCGGCGTTCATGTAAACGCCGTCGAAGCGCACGGCCACGCGTTTGCCCTGCTCCGCCAGAGGCAGTTCGAAATGCTTTCGATACCAACCCGTGCCACCGACGACATGTCCGGTATAGCCGCCGCTTTCGCTCAGGCCCGGATCGAAGGGGCCGACCCGGATCGTCTTCATCGCGGCCTGGGTGATGCCGCCGCCGCTTTGATCGAACACGCGCACCGCGAGCACATCCGTGCCGTCGCCGCGCACCAGCGAAGCGGGCACGCGATACCGCCGATGCACACTCCACGCGCTGCGGAAGTCTGGCGGAAACGAGCCGGTGCCGCCGATGCGCTTGCCGTTCAGAAACGTCTCGTCCACATCGTCGATGCAGCCGAGCAGGAGATCGAAGTCCCCGCCCTTGCAATCGGCGGGAATGGCGATGCTGCGGCGGAACCAGCCATACACATTGTCTTCACTATGGTTCGAGTGACGCTCCCAGCTGTCCGGCAAGGCGACGCTCTGCCAGGCGCCGTCGTCCAACTCGCGAGCCTTCCAGGCCGGGTCGTCGCCTTTTTGAAAACGCCATTGTCCCGCCGGGACCGGCAGCTCGGGAACCGGCGATTTCTCCAGCGTAGGCAAATCTTCGATACTCCAGTCGTGCGGGACATCGAGCGCCCGCCACGTCGAGTCGTCGAAACCGGGCGCTTCCGCGCCGGGGGCGTCCGCACGCAGGAAACGCCAGCCGGAGTCGAAGGAACGGTCGCGGGAGTCCGGAGCCGCGTGCGCCAAACCGATGTTTAAAACCACGGCAACGGTGGCGAACAGCCCAAGGGTCGCGATACGGGAGAGTTTCATTTGAAATAGCTTGGAATTTTGGGCCGGGAATCGAGCGCTCGAGGAGTCGGGGCAAATCGCCAGGGGTTCCCTGCGCCAGACCTCGGTGTTCATCGACCGGGCTGGGAAAGGTTCATGTTCCGGAGCATGAGTTTGATCTCGGACAGGTCGTCACTCGCCGAATACGGCGGGCGACGAGATACCGCGCCGCCAGTATCCCACAGGACGGGAACCATCTTCCTTTTCAGCGCGGCATGAAACACGGATGCGGTCCACAGGACGCTGTATCGTTTCTCTTTGCGGGAACACATCGAGAACTCTCCGACGTAGGCCGGCGTGTTGGTGCGCTTGCAGAACGCCTCCATCCCGTCGAAGAGATCGTTCAACTGCTTCACGTCCTCTTCGCTTCCCCAGGTGCGCTGCATCTTTCCCCAGCTTTGATCTGCGTCCACGCCGACGAACAGCCAGGGTGTGTAGTAGTGGACCGAGACGAGGAGCCTGCCGGGAATGGAGTCCTTGGGCAGCTTGTATTCCTTCTGGCTGGTTTTGCTGAAGTCCGTGGAATACCCGGTGACGATCAGCAAACGACGCGCGTTGTTGCCGCCGGTCCCGCGCACGGTGTCGACAAAGAGTTGGTTCACGCGGGTCAGCGTGGCGTAGGCCTTCTCCATCGAGCCCTCGTTTTCAAAGTTGGTTTGCTCGTTGAGGCCCTCGAAGAGGAGGAGCTTCTCGTTCTTGTGGGCGTAATGGCGGGCGATCTGGTCCCAGTAGGAGCGGAACTTCTTTTCGGCCTCCTTGCTGAAGGTGCGGAAGGTGTCCGGGAACTTTTGTTTATCATCCGAATCGATCCAGCCGCCGTCCCAATGGATGTTGATGACGCAAAACATTCCGGCTTCCTGTATCCAGTTAACAACTTCGTCGATCCTCTTGAACTGGGCCTTCGTGATGCGGCCTTTGTCGGAATAGGTATCCCACGCCACGGGCAGGCGCACCGACTTGAAGCCTATGCGCGCAAGGCTCTGGACGAACTCCTTCGTGATGTGCGGGCTGCCCCAGCCGGTCTCCCACCCCGCCGTGCTGTCGAAGGTGTTGCCGATGTTGATGCCGGGAGTCATCAGGCCGACCGCGGTCCACGCATCCAACGGCTTCGTCGGCTGGTGGGTGTCAATCGTCGGCGCCGGCCTCGCCGCCTCCGCCGCATGGGTGGAAAGGGACGAGACGACCAAGAGCGCGGCCGACACTCCGGCTAGAATGAACAGGGGAATTCTCATGCGTGGACTCGTCGGGGTGGTGCGTGGAGATCGCGGGCTTGGAGCTTGGGACCGACCGCGGGGCCTCCTCGGAATCGGAAGCCGTCGCAGGATCGCGGTGGTTTTTATTGCTGCGGCGTCAAGGTGATCAGCACGGCGTCGTTTTCCCGGAGATCGAACCGGTGCTCGAATTTCCCGTCGGGGCCGATTTCCACGGTGCGAACATTCACCGGCGCGCCGTTGTTTTCGGATTTGATCTTGGCGACCTGATCCCTGGTGAGTTGCGCGGGGGCGCCCAGATCGCGGTAAGTGGCGTAAGGGTCGTTGACGCGGTAACCGACCTTGCAGGTTTCCATGGCGTATTTGCCGGCGGGCAGATGCGCCAGATTGAGCGCGATCACGCCTTTGGGTTTCGCGGGCAAATCGCGTTTGTAGAAGACCTGATTGATCGTGTCCTTGCCCGGAAACGTGTTGGTGAAATCCCAGACCAAGGCCTGCACGCCGCCGGAGGAGTCGGTGCAGATCCACGACGCGGAATCGCTGCTCTTCAGTTCCGTCGCGCCGAGCCGGTTCAAAAACTGATAGGCACGATACGAGGACTTTTTGATATCCTGATAGTTCATCAGGCCGAAACCACCGTGAAACGCCTCCCAGCGCGGAGCGGACTCCTCAAAGATATCGGTGAACGTCCAGTAGGACATGGACTGCGCGGCGTCGCCGCAGTTCTTGAGTTTGTCCAAGATGTAGGCCGCGCTGTGATAACTGTCGTGAAACGGATCGGACGGCGTGTAGGAGCTGCTCCATTCGGTGAAATGGAGTTCCAGCCCGGGGTTTGGAGATTGGGCGATGGTCTGGCGTATCTCCCGGACTTCGCCAAAAATGGAGTCCGGCTTGAGGGAAAGAGCCGTGCCGGCGGTGCCGGTTTCGTCCAGAAATCCAACATCCACTCCATAGGTATGCGTGGAGACGAAATCCACGGGAACGCGGTGGGTGTTGCAGAACTCCAGGAACTCCGGGACCCATGCGCAGCCGGCGGTGGCCGGGCCGCCGACGCGATAAACCGGGTCCACGGATTTCACGGCGCGGGCCGTGCTCGCGTAGAGTTTGAAATATTCGGCGCGCGCGCCGGGCGCCCACTCCGCCCAAGGCTTTTTCTCGGGATTGCCCATCCAGAAGCCGTCGAGATTCGGCTCGTTCCAGACTTCAAAATACCACGAACGCACCTCGTCGGCCCCGTAGCGCTCGGTGCAATGCCGGACAAAGGCGGCGACCAAGGCCTCCCATTTCGCATAATCCTTCGGGGGCGTGACGTTACCCCTCCACCAGAAGATGGTCTGGGAACCGCTGGCCAATGCCGTGGGCATAAAGCCGAGTTCCACAAACGGCTTCATGCCGATTCGCTGGAGAAAATCGAAGAGCTCGTCGATGTATTGCCAGTTGTATTCGGGCCGGCCGTCGACCTCGCGGTAAACGCCCATGTCGTCGCAGAACAACCCGTGGAAGCGGAGGTATTCGAAGCCGCACTCGCGTCGCACGACGCTGAGCTGACGCTGCCAGTCGGCGCGCAGCCCTTCGTTGGCCCGACCCGCGCCCACGCAACGCTTGAACATGGTGTTGAGCGGGCCGTGGACCTGCTGCAGGTCGGCGGAGACGGTCCGCACGACTTCGTGGGTGTCGGCTGCGGACAAGGCGGCGGTCGCGATCAACGCGGCAAGTCCGGGGGCAAGGTGTCGTGTCGTGAGACTCATCGTGGTGGTCAGCTTAATCGGGCGCGCGGAATCAGGATTGGACCTTCAGGGCGAAGGCTATTTTGCCGTCGAATTTCTCGGGCAGCGAAACGTGCAGGCCCTGAGCATCCCGCGTGAAGTTCAGGTTGCCGCCGCCGACGAGCCGGACGGCGCCGATCTTGCCGGGCCACTGCGGCGCATCGGAAGCAAGCGATTTGATCGTGACTTTGCCGTCGGCGGGAAGCTCCAGCACGATGGCGTAAAGCGTCTTGCCGTCCTTCGATTGGGTGAAGCGGACGTCTTCGGACGTGAAGGGCTTGTCGGAGACGTCCTTCTGTCCGTCGAACTGGCCTTTCTCGGCGGCTTTTGTCGACGGACCTTCGCCATAGATTTTCCACGGGCGGGTCGCGTAGATCGCCTCGCCGTTCACCTTCAGCCACGCGCCGATCTCCTTGACGATTTCGATCTCCAACTCGTCCGGCTGGCCGTCGCGCCGCAGCGGCACGCTCAGCATGAGATTGCCGTTTTTGCTGACGATGTCGGCCAGCATCTTCACGACGGAGGCGGCGGACTTGTAGTGTTTCCGCTCGAAGATACCCCGGTCGTAGTGCCACGAGCCGATGCAGGTGTCGGTCTGCCACGGTTGCGGCAGGATCTCATGCGCCTTGCCTCGTTCGATGTCGTAAACCAGGGCGGTGCGCTGCTTCTCCGAGAGCCACTTGCCGTTCACCACGGCTTGGGTGCGGCCCTTCTTGTCGAGACGCGTATTGTAGAAATGCGCGGCGAGTTTCAGCCCGACTTCGTCGGTGACTCCGTGGAGCGGCAGCACGGTGTCGTCGAAATAGATCTGGTCGGGCTGGTAGTCGTCCCAGAGCTGGAGGGTGCGCTTGAAAAATTTCTCCATGTAGGCCGCGTCGGGCACGCTGCTGCCCTTGGTGGCGTCCCACTCCCAATGATAGGCTCCCGGCGCGTGGTTCTGCGCGTAGAGGTCCTGCGGATCGAGGCCCTCCCACCACTGGCCCTTGCCGTCGGCCTTGGTGAGTTTTCCGTCATAAGGAACGCCCGCGAGCGGACCGGATTTGTCCGCGCCTTGGGCCGGTTCATACCACATCCAGGCGTGCGACGCGTGAACGCTGACGCCGAAGCGCAGGCCGTGCTTCCGGGCGGCTTTCGCCCAGCCGCCGATCAAATCCTTTTTCGGGCCGAGCGCGACGGAGTTCCACGGCTGATACTTCGAGTCGTAGAGGTCGAGGTTGTCGTGGTGGTTGGCCAGCGCCATGAATGTTTTCGCGCCGTTGTCCTTGTAGAACTTCACGAGCGTGTCGGGGTCGAAGCGCTCCGCCTTCCAGACGCGGATCACATCCTTGAATCCATTGGTCGAAGGATGACCGTATTCCGTGATGTGCGTTTTGTAATTCCAACTCCCCTCCTCATACATGCTGCGCGCATACCAGTCGCCATGCTCGGGTTGGCACTGAGGCCCCCAGTGCGCCCAGA
>CAMLQS010000057.1 GCA_946482165.1 uncultured Verrucomicrobiota bacterium
CTCATCACGGTCGACCGAGCTGTCGAATTTCTCGCCGCTCGTCAGCCAGCCGGTGTAATGGACGGTCACGAGCGTGCCCTTGCGGGCGGCGGGACCGGAGCCCGAGCTGAGTTTCTCGATTTTAAGCGGCACGACTGAATGGTTACGCCTTCGAGCGGAGACCGGAAGACGATCAAACCGTGTTGCGATGGATGCCGGTGGCGGAGCGCGCTCAAGACGCGGCGGGCGCTGAAACGGTGGTAGTGGCGGCCGGCTTCAGCGAAAACAGCCACTTGTCGATCTTGTTGGCCGTGATGACGCCGTAGTTGATGGTGCCCAGCCAGCCGCTCATGATGATGCCGACGCTGCCGGCGTGGAAAAGGCCCGGAAGCTTGTCCGACAGGTTCATCGACACCGGCAGGCCCTCGAACTTGGTGCCGAAGCTCGTGCCGGCCATGTGCGTGGTATAGCGCTCGATCGTCCGCGGCGTGGCCGCTTCCGTCCAATCGATCTTCGCCCGGACATCGGGGATGTATTTCTCCAACGCCACCAGGCTCTCCTCGATCAAGCGCTTTTTGTGCTCCTCGTAGGTGGCGTCGTCCATCTTCGCCCAGTCCTCATACTGGCCGTTGAGCGAGGCTACGACGGTGTAGCGGTCGGAGCCGGGCCGGGTGTCCGGATAGTAAACGGAGAAGGTGCGGCTGCTCGTGTGCAGACCCTTCAACTCCTCGGGGCTGTAAGCCGGGGAGTCCGAGGTGAAGACGAGGTCGCCGATGTGCGGGATGGACTCGCCCTTGCGAATGCCGAAATAGACCTGGCAGGAGCTGGAGTTGATGCGGACCTTGCGCGCCTGCTCGACGAAGTCGGCGGGAAAGTTCTCCTCCCCGGCGAGGCGGAAAATGGTGTTCTTGATGTTGGCGTTGGAAAGGACGGCCTTCGCACGGATGACGCGTCCGTTTTTCGCCACGATGCCGCAGGCGACCTTGCGGCCGTCGCGCTCCTCCACGAGTATTCTGTCCACCAATACGCGCTTGCGGAGCTCGACGCCGTTTTTCCGCAGCTCGGCGCACATCTTCTCGATCAGCAGATCGGAACCGCCTTGGAAGGTGAAGACGCCCGAGCCCATGAAGTTGCTGAACACGATGCCGAAGGTGATGGCCGGGTCGTCGAAGGTGGAGCCGTTGGCGTAGGAGATCGGCTCCATCAGCAAACGCCAGACGTCGGGACGGCCGGGGAAAAAGCGCTCGAACATCCGCCCCGTGGTCTCCGGGTTGTTGTCGTAGTAGTTCATCTGGCGCAGGTGGTCGTAGAACGACTCGACCTGCTCGCGCGGCAGCTTGAACTGCTCGACCAGGACGCGGGTGTAGTCCTCGCGGGTGAAGGTCGTCCACACGTCCATCTGGGGGTTTACAAACCGCACGTCCTTCAGTTGGTGGATCGAGTCGGCGATTTCCTTCGTCCAGTAGCGCCGGCAGCTCTTGATCATGCCGCTCGGAAAGCCGTGGAGCGAAATGTCGAAGATGTGCCCGCCTTTGCGCGTGAACCAGGTGGCGAGACCACCGAACTGGTAGTGATGCTCGAGGAGGAGCACCTTGTGTCCCGCCTTGGCGAGGACGTTGGCGCCGGTGAGCCCGCCGAGACCGGATCCGATCACGATCACGTCATATTCGTCTGCGACACCTTTGAGCCAGTCGTATGCCATAGGGAAAAGCCGGCCAACAAAAGCCCGGAGCGGACCGGGTGCAAGCACGGCGGCGCCCGAGGGCCGCGGGGGACGCCAAGTATCCCCGCCGGACGCCTTCCTCCTTTTTTCTGGCTCCGCGCTCTCCGCTCCCTTCTCCATCCTGGCCGCATGCCGCTTATCCCCATCGAGGACAATTTCAACGACGTCATCGCCAAGGCCCAGCGCGGCTACGGCATTTCCGACGCCGAACTCGCCACGCGCGCCGAAATTTCCCCCGAGGACCTCGCCGCCGTGAAAGCCGGCGACGCCCGCATCCCGATCATCCGTCGTCTCGCCCGCCACCTTCAGATTTCGCCCGACGCCCTCGAGGTCCTTGCAAAAAAGGAGGCGTATCCCCGCGCCCCGATCTTCCCGCGCGGCTTCGCCATGTTCAACACGCCCCACGGCGACATGACGGTGAACAACTACCTCGTGTGGGACAACAAGACCCGCGAGGCCGCGATCATCGACACCGGCGCCGACGCCACGGAACTGCTCGGGCTCGTATCGGCCAACCGGCTACGCGTGAAACAACTGCTGCTCACCCACACGCACGAGGATCACGTCGCGGAGCTGGCGCGCATCGTCGCCGCGACGCGCGCCGATGTCTGGTCGCACGAACGCGAGCCGATCGATTTTCCGGGCGCCAAAACCTTCTCCGACTACGCCTACTTCCACCTCGGGGTCATCGCCATCAAGTGCCTGCCGACGTGGGGACACTCGCCCGGCCAGACGACCTTTTACGTGCAAGGCCTCAGCTGGCCGCTCGCGCTCTGCGGCGACTCCCTCTTTTCCGGCTCCGTCGGCGGCAGCGCCACGCACTTCCGGGAGCAGGTGAAACACACCCGCGCGCGCATCTTCAGCCTCCCCAAGGATACCGTCATCGGGCCCGGGCACGGACCGCTGACCACCCTCGCCCACGAGCGGAAATACAATCCGTTCTTCGCCCCCGACCGGCTCGCGCCGCCTGCGGCCGTCCTGCCTGCCGGAGCCGCCGGGACCGCCGCCTCCGACACCGATGCGCCCGCCCTTAAAGCGGCGGCCCCGAAACCGGCGCGAAACAAGACGGACGCCGGCCCGCGACGCTCTCCCGGCAAAAAAGCGTCCGGCGGCAAAAAAAGCGGCCCCTCGAATTTCCACACCCGCCGCAAACGCTGATCCAAAGCGTCCCTCGGCGGCATCAAAACGCCACACTCAAAGCCCGATTCCCCTTCGCAGCCTCGAAAAACTCACGCCCGCATGACGACGCCCGCCACCGCTCCTTTCGACCGGCTCCCTGCTCGCCGGATCGCCTTTGCCGGCGTCGGGCGCATGGGCGGCAACATGGCTCGCCGCCTCGCGGAGTGCGGTCATAGCGTCGTCGCTGTCTACGATGCGCACATCCCGACGGCGGACGCTCTTGCCGCCGAGCTCGGGTGCCGACGCGCTTCGCGGCTCGCGGAGCTCCCGACCGACGCCGAGATCGTGTTCACCGTCGTTAGCGACGATGAAGCCCAACTCGCGATCTTCGCGGACCCCGCCAGCGGCGCCGATTCCCTGCTGGCGACCTCCGGCGGCGTGCATGGAAAAACGTTTATCAACTGCGCCACCCTCGCGCCCGCCACCCATGTCGAAACGGCCCTCCGCGCCGCGGCACACGGCGCCGACACCCTCGAAGCCTGCATGGCTTCTTCGATTCCGCAGGCGCGGGCGGGCACCCTTTATCTCATGTGCGCCGGCGACGCGGATGTCTTCGCGCGCCACGAGCCCCTGCTGCGCCAGCTCTCGACCGCGCCCCGGCATCTCGGCCCCGCCGGTCGCGCCGCGCAGGCAAAGGCGCTCGTGAACATGGTCATGAACATCAACACGGCGGCGCTGGCCGAGGGCCTCGGCCTCGGCGAGGCCTTGGGTCTGGATCTCGCCATGTTGCGCGAAATTTTCACCCAAACCGGAGCGAACTCGCAGGTGCTCAAAACCGACGGCGAAGACATGCAGAACCGCGCCCACGATTGTTTCTTTTCCGCCGCCCACGCGGCCAAGGACTCGACGATCGCCTGGCGCCTCGGTTGCGAGAGCGGGCTGCAACTCCCGCTCGCAGCCGCCACCAAGCTTCAATACGACAAACTCGTCGCCCTCGGCCTCGGCCAACTCGACAAATCCGCCATCGCCGAGCTGACCTTCAAGGGCCGTCGCGCCTAGGCTTCGCCCGCAACAAACAGGCGCAGGTATTCTCCCGGGCCCGCGTCGACCCATTTTCACCTAGCCATCACACAATTACGACGGCTTTGCGTTAGACTACGCCGTCTCCGTCCGCCAAGTTACGGCTCATGCAGGTCTCCATTCGTCGGCAAACTGCCATGATCCTCGGGCTCGCGGCGAGCCTCACCGTAGCCCTCATCGTCATCGCGACGGACGACGATCTTCGTGATCGGCTGGGCACGACCTATTGGGTCATCGGCCTCTCCCTCATCGGAGCCATCCTGCTCGTTCTCGCCGGCTACGTCTTTGATCGCACCCTTATCGCCAAGATCAAGGAGATCAACCAGCAGGCGGCCTCGGCTCGAAACGGTTCCGCCGACGGCAAGGACCACAACCATTCCGCCGACGATCCCGACGAGATCATGGGCCTGGCCCGGAAGATCGAGCAGATGGCGCGCAGCCTCCAGCAGACGGAAGCCAGTTACCGCGCGATCGTCGAGGACCAGGCGGATCTGATCTGCCGCTATAAATCCGACGGGCGCCTCACCTTCGCCAACGGCGCCTATGCGCGCTTTTTCGGCCGTCGCCGCCAGGACCTCACCGGTCAACCCTGGTCCGTCCTCGCATCCGGCCTGACACCTTGGCGCGTGCTCGACGCTTGGCCGGAAAGCGCGACCTTCGAAACGTCGCTCGCGGATTCCGACG
This sequence comes from uncultured Verrucomicrobiota bacterium, assembly GCA_946482165.1. The sequence continues at coordinate 4,586 of CAMLQS010000057.1, forward strand.
GCCGCTCTTGCGTGGTCCAATGGACCCACCGCGCCATCAAAGACCGCGACGGGCAGCTTATCGAATACCAGGCCGTCGGGCACGACATCTCCGTTCGCAAGCAGGCCGAGCTCGCGCTCCGCGACGCCAAGGAGGCCGCCGAATCCGCGGACCGGGCGAAGAGCGAGTTCCTCGCCATCGTCAGCCACGAGATCCGCACCCCGATAAACGGGATCATCGGCTTCTCGCGGCTTCTCCGCGAGACACCATTGAGCCACGACCAACTCGGCCATGTGGAAACCATCCAGCGCTGCGGCCAGACCTTGGAAACACTCGTTTCGGACATCCTCGATTTGTCCAAAATCGAGGCCGGACGCCTCGAAATCGTCCCCGGCCCCTTCTCGGTGCGGGACTGTGTCGACGACATCACGCGCCTCTTCCAGGACGCGGCTCGTCGCTCCGGCCTCAGCGTCTCGACCGAAATCGCGCCCGGCGTGCCGCCGATCCTGCTCGGCGACCAAAATCGCCTCCGCCAGATCCTCACCAACCTCGTCGGCAACGCCATCAAGTTCACCGAGCAGGGCGGCGTGACCATTCGCCTTCAGGGCGGCGTTCTCGATCCGAACGACGTCGCCCATCAAGGCGACGAACGCCCTTACACACTGATCGGCGAGGTGATCGATACCGGAGTAGGCATCCCCGAAGACCAACTGCCGCGCCTCTTCCGTGCGTTTAGCCAACTCGATACCTCCAGCACTCGACGCCACGGCGGCACGGGCCTGGGGCTCATCATCTCCAAACGGCTTTGCGAGCTCATGCAGGGCCGCATCGACGTGGAAAGCTCGCCCGGCCGGGGCTCCACCTTCCGTTTCGAGGTCCGCATGGCCAGCTACAAGGGCGACTCGCAGATTCCCTTCCCGAAACCCTCCGCCACGCCTCGCCTCGGAGCCCTGCGCCCGGTGTGAAGCCTGGCCGTGGGTAGGCCCGCGCGCTCGCCGGTCAGCCGCGTTCCGTCCGGCCCCCGGCCAGCCCCGCCGGAAGGCCAAATCCGCAGTGGCGGGCGGGCCTGCGAGCCGTTCCAAAGATCTCGCCCCTGCCCGTGTAGAAACCAAGCGCGGCGTTCAGGGCTCATTTCTCGGAGGCGCATACCCAGGTGAAAAAGGCCACTCCGAGGTAGGCCGGACCGCTGGTCGGGCTGCCAGACCAACGGTCTGGCCTACCGGTCGCCACCGGCGAAAACCGTCGATTTTCCCCTTGGTCCGCCATGAAAGACCAAACCCGAACTCCCACGGTTATGTAGAGGTTCGGGTTTTCTCAAAGTGGCTGCCCGACATGGATTCGAACCATGACTAGGTGAGTCAAAGTCACCTGTGCTGCCATTACACCATCAGGCAAGGAATGGACCGCGAAACGTGCCGGGCCGGGCGCTTCGGTCAAGGCCCGATATTCGGGTAAACGCGCGAATTTTCCTCAACCCGCCGACTCGAAGCCATGAAACGCCGCCTGTTGATTGGGCGGGAGGCGCACCTGCAAAAAGACGCCGTCGTCGCGCTGCTCTTCCTGCTGCACGTGGCCGATCTGGTGGGCTCGGGCGATGAGGTCGTAGCGGGCGTGCGGGATGAGCAACTTCATCTGGCCGAAGGCGTCCGCGATCAACTCCAGGCATTGGTCCTCGAGACCCGCCAGGCCTTCGCCGGTCTTGGCGCTGATAAAAATCGCGTCGGGCGCCAACGAACGCGCGCGCATGAGCTGCGCCTCGTCGGCGGCGTCGACCTTGTTGAAAACAGTGAGCATGCGTTTTGCGTCCGCGCCGAGTTCCCCCAACACGCCGAGCGTGGTGGCGTGGTGCGCGGCGACATTCGGCGCCGTGACATCCAGCACATGAATGAGGAAGTCCGCGACGATGGCTTCCTCGAGCGTGGCCTTGAAGGCCTCGACCAAGCCGTGCGGCAGGCGGCGAATAAACCCCACCGTGTCGGTCACGAGCAGCTTCTGGTTTCCGCGCAACAAGAGCTGGCGGGTGGTCGGGTCGAGCGTCGCGAAAAGTTTGTCCTCCGCCAGCACGCTGGCACCGGTGAGCGAGTTGAGCAGCGAGGATTTCCCCGCGTTGGTGTAGCCGACGATGGCCGCGGTGGGCACGGGCACGCGCTGGCGTTTGTGACGTTGCACGCCACGCTGCTTGCGAACCTCGATGAGCTCGCGCTTCAGCCGGGTGATGCGGTCGTTCACCAAGCGGCGATCCTGCTCAAGCTGCGTCTCGCCTTCGCCGCCCATCGCGCCGCCGCCTCCGCCACCGCCGCGTTGACGCGACAAGTGCGTCCAGGCGCGGGTGAGCCGGGGCAACGAATACTGCATGCGAGCCAACGCCACCTGCAGCACCGCCTCGCGGGTGCTCGCCCGGTCGGCGAAAATATCGAGGATCACCTCCTCGCGGTCGATCACCGCCAACCCGGAAATCTTTTCCCAGTTGCGCTGCTGCGCGGGTGTCAGCGACTCGTCGATCACGATCAAATCGGCGTCCGCGGCTTTCGCCGCCTCGATGATCTCCTCGGTCTTGCCGCTGCCGATGAGCGTGGCCGGAGTCGGTTGCCGCAGGTTGACCAGCTCCTTGTGGACGACCTCGATGCGGAGGTTCTGCACCAGCTCCTCGAGCTCGTTCAGCAGTTCGGCCGCTTCGCCCGAAGCCATTTCGTGCGTCTGGATGCCTACAAGAAAAGCGCGGTCACAGCGCTTGCGCTCGGTTTTCGGAACCTCGTCGAGAAAGTCGGCCATTAGATAGAAGAGCGTATGTTGAGAGGTTCTTCGAGCAATGCGAGCGCGAGCCGACTAGCGGCGGCTCGCCACGCGCACCACCTGCATGCCGGCGGCGCGGGCGGCCCTCACGCCGGGCTCGGCGTCTTCGAAGACGAGGCATTTTTCCGGCGCGACGCCGATCCGGCGCGCGGCTTCGAGAAACATGTCCGGGTGCGGCTTGCCCCGGCCGGGCGCCACGTCGTGCGGCGTCACCACGACGGAGAAAAGCGTGTCCAAACCGGCCGCCTTCAACGCCGGCAGGGCGATGTCGGGCGTGCCGCCGGTGGCGATCGCAACGGGGTGGCTTCTGGCGACGTTGCGCGCGAAGGCGACGACGGGGTCGATCGGCGAGATCTCATGCAGTTGCTCGAGATAGATCCGCTCCTTGCGGTCCGAAACACCCTCCGCGCTGCCGATCTTCAGCCCGTGCCTCGCCGCGAGCAACTCCGCCACTTGGATCGACGGAACGCCACCCAGCGCATAGAAATAGTCCTCGTCCAAAGGGCCCGCGAGCCCCTCATGCCGGAAAGCCGACTCCCACGAACGGTAATGCACCGGCATCGTGTCGATCAGCGTTCCGTCGAGGTCAAAGATGTAGCCGGCGAAGTCTCCGGCGGGGATGTCCAACTGCATAAACTCGACACCTTCAGGCGACGCGCCGTTTGCGCGCAACCGAAACCGCCCCCAAAGAAAACGGGGCCGCAGTCCCCGCCGGAGATTTCAGGACCTCCCTTATGGATGCGAAACCCGACCGGACACGGGCGGCTCTTGGGGAGTCGGCAAATCTCGCCCGAAAAGCGTCTCCCACATCGCGACGTAGAGCTCGGTGTTGTCCAAATTCACCGGGAGACGCTCGCGGTTCAGCCCCTCGGCGCGCACGACGACGCCGCCCACCATGTCTTCCTTGGCGGCGAACGTGATTCCGAACCAGAAGCGCCGGCCCGCTCGATCGGGGCCGCTGAGGAACGCCTGGGTGCCCTGCCCCGCCACGCCATCGACCGGATTTCCGAGTTTGGTCGTGGCCGGGACGCGCGGCGCCGCCTGCGCGGGATCGCCTTGGCGCCCAAGGCCGACGATCTGCAGGCCGCTCGCGTCGCTGTCCGCCGCGGTCAGCAGCAAGGTCTCCGGATGCTTTGCGACAAATTCGCGGGCCACGCCGATCGCCGCGTCGGCGCGACGGAAGGCCTCCAACAGACCGGAAGCGTTTTGCGCGTTGGCAAAGTCGTCCGTGCCCTCCTCCTCGACCACGAGCGCGAAGCGCTTGCCGGTGCGATCAAGCACGCGCAAGGCCGCGTCGGTCATCTCCGAGACTGTCGGCGCGTCGGGCGCGTAGGGCGTGAGCCCCTTCTCCGCCAAGCTCTCTTCGGACGCCGCGTTGTAGGTCGCGTTTTCGGCGAACACGCCGAGAATTCTCTTCACGCCAAGGTCCGCCGCGGCGACGGCGAGTTCCTCTCGCGTGCGCACCACGGCATAGCCTGACGCGCGGGCCTCGGCCACCAGGTCGCGTCCGTCTTCGCGGACGCCCGCGCCGTGCCGGCCTTTCGCGCCTTTGGGCAAAAGGTATCTTTCACCCGAGGCGAGTATCACATCGGCGCCGCTCGCAAGGATCGTCGCGGCGATGCCGGCGTAGTCCGAACGTTTCGGGCTGCTCGCAAGAAACACGCCCGTGCCCGGCTCGGCGATCTGGCCGCTTTGCACGATGCCTACCGCGAGGCCGGCCCGCTTGGCCTCGATGAGCAGGGGCGCGTCGGCGCCGGAGCGAGCCACGATCGGCTGGGTGCCGTCCATGCCGTAGGAATCGGCGACGACCTTCACGCCCCAGGCGTGAACGGTGCCGCCTCCGTGCGAGGTCGGCGAAAGCCCGTCGGCAAAATGCGAGCGATACAGCGCGACTCCGGGCAAACCGTCCCAGTTGGTTCTGCCGTCGGGCCCGACGGTCGCGATGCGGAAGGCGTTCCACGCGGCGAGCGAGGAGCCGTCCGGATGCACGAGGATCACGTTGCCGGCCCGCGGAGAGCCGGCGAAGACCGACGAACCCACAGCAAGCAAGGCAAGAGCGAGCGAAAGCCGTTTCATCTCGCGCAAGCTGCGACCCGGCGAAAGCCCGTGCAAACGCAAAGCCCGCCCGTCACCGACGCGTCACTCGCGGCGCGTCCAAGACATCGCCGCAAGCAGGTTCAGCCGCTTCGCGTCCTCGGCCGTGTCGGCCTCCTTTTCGAGCCGTTCCTCGAGTTGATGCGCGGTCTGCGCGTAGCCCTCCACGAGACGCTGCAGACAGCGAAGCCGCTCGCCGCCGAACGTCGCTTTCCACATCCCCTGCGGATCGCGCCAAAAAAGGCGGCCTTGCGACTGTAGCCCCTGGCATCCAGCACGGATTGAGCACCCGATAAAAGATGCGGAACGCCAAAAGATCGCTCGCGGTCCCCGCGCCAAAGGGAGGTCCTAAAATCTGCCCAAAGTGAAACTCCGCCGAATCCATCTGCTCGTGGCCGCGCTCGGGGTCGTCGTGTGTCTCATCCCCTTCCGCGAGGAGATTCGTGCCACCACGGCAGGCGCGACCCGCATCTACAAAAGCGCCAAATCCGTCGAGGACCGTTTAGCCGAACACGGCGCCGGAGCGCGCCAACGTTTGCAAGATGCGTTTCGACGCGTCGGCATGCCCTACCCTCCGAAGCGACTCCGCTTGGTGGGCCTCAAACAAGAGCGTGTCCTGGAAGTCTGGGTCGCGGGCGCGGAGGGCGGGTTTGGACATCTGCTCACCTACCCGATCCTTGCCGCGAGCGGAACGCTCGGCCCAAAGCTGGCCGAAGGGGACCGACAGGTTCCTGAAGGGATATACAAGATCGAGTCCCTGAACCCCAACAGCCTCTACCATCTGTCCTTGAAAATAAACTACCCGAACGAATTCGACCGGGAGAAGGGATCCGCCGACGGGCGAACACACCTCGGCTCCGACATCATGATCCACGGGAAAGCGGTCTCCGCCGGTTGCCTCGCCATGGGCGACACCGCGATCGAGGAGCTCTTCGTCATGTCCGCGGACGTCGGCGTCGAGGCGATCACCGTCCTCCTGAGTCCCGTCGACTTCAGGAAACGCCAGCTTCCTCCAAATATGCCACGCGCCCCGGCCTGGACTCCCGAGCTTTACGCTCGCATCCAAGAAGAGCTGAGCTGTTTGAAATAGACAGCGAGCCGGCGCGAGCGAAAGGCAAAGGGCCCGTTGCCTGCCCAACCCCTCATGAACCCTGTTTCCGGCTACCGATTGATCACTCCCGACGACCTCGCCTGGCGACCGTCGAATCTCATGCGGATTCCGAACGCCGACTACTTGGAGCGCACCGGCAGCGAACTTCTCGGCGCGCGGCTCTGGCGACTGCCGCCGAAGAGCGCCAACACGCTCCACAAGCACGTCGTCGCGGAGGAATTTTATTTCGTCCTCGAAGGCGTCGGCCGCATCCGCATCGGCGAGGACACGCTCACCGTCCCGCGGTATGGCGGCGTGCTCGTCGGCCCCGATCTCCTGCGGCAGATTTTCAACGACACCGATTCCGAAACGCTTTGGCTCATCGTCGGCGCGCCCGACAAGGAGTTTCCCGACGGCAAGATCGATCTGAAGCAACACTACCCCGTCGACCCCACCCGGCTTCCGCCCGAACTGGAGGGTCTCGCATGGCCGCCCACGCCCTGAGAGTCGCCTTCGTGGAAAAGATCTCCGTTCATCCCGCTCATCGCTTCGCAAGATATGCCCCACTCTTTTCCCGATATGGCACGTATTCCCCTTATCCCCGCTCTCTCGCTAATCGCTCTCCTCGCCTGTTCGGCGTCCGGCAACCCGGAAGCCGCCTCCTCGGCCTCGTCCGTGCCCACCTCGATCACGGCGTCCGCCGCCGAACCGATCTGGGCCAACGGCGCCCCCGGCGCGCTCGGAACCGAAGCCAAGGACACACCTACGCTCACCCGTTTCGCCCCGGCCTCGGGCAAGGCCAACGGAGCGACCATGCTCGTCCTTCCGGGCGGCGGTTACCGCGGGCTAGCCGATCATGAGGGCAAAGCCTACGCGGAGTGGTTCGCGAAACACGGTGTCACCGCCTACGTGCTCAAATATCGCCTCGGCTCCGCCGGCTACCGTCACCCCGCGATGCTCCACGACGCCGCCCGCGCGCTGCGCACGCTGCGCGCCCGCGCCCGAGCCGAGGGACTTGATCCCGCTCGCATCGGCATCATCGGGTCCTCCGCCGGCGGCCACCTCGCCTCGACCTTGCTCACTCATTTCGATGCCGGCGCACCCGGCTCCGACGACCCGATCGAGCGCGAAAGCTCCCGCCCCGATCTGGGCATTCTTTGCTATCCGGTCATCACGATGGGCGAGTTCACGCACCGTGGCTCCAAGGAGCGCCTCCTCGGCGAAAATCCGCCCGACGATCTCGTCCGGCTTCTCTCCAACGAGCTCCAGGTCACCCCGCGGACGCCGCCCACGTTTATCTGGCACACCGCCGAAGACGGAGCCGTGCCGGTGGAAAACGCGCTTCTCTTCGCCTCCGCCCTCCGCAAGGCCGGCGTGCCCTTCGCCCTTCATGTCTACGAAAAAGGCGCACACGGCATCGGTCTCCCCTCCGCCGGCAAAGGCGCCCCCGCCTGGGACGAAGCCTGCCTCTTCTGGCTCACCGGCCGCGGCTTTCTCGCCGCTTCGGCCGCGAAGTGACTCATTCGGATCAACCGCGGATAGCGCGCGGATGGTCGCGGATACTGGAGGGATGGAGGCGAAAGTATTCGCGATTCGGTCACATCCGCGGCTTCGGGGGAAAATCCCGGCTTGGTCTGATCCGTGATCCCGCGGACGACGGCAAATGATCGCCACGCGCGGTAACATCCGCGGGCCGTTCCCGTAGCAGGGACGCATGAAACTCGCGTCACCCCTCCGGTTCCTCCATCCACGCCAAGTCTCGCGCCTCGTTCGCCTCGCCGCCGTTTCGATCTCGGTTGCCATCGCGAGCCTCGCCGCCCCCGCCCTGCGCGCCCAGGTCCTCGTCAGCGACTACAACCTCGGCCAGGTCCTGCGCTACGATGTCGACGGAGCCAATGCGACCGTGCTCGTCGCGCCCGCCAGCGGCGGCCTCGATCAACCGCACCGCGCCCGAATCGGCCCCGACGGCCTGCTCTACGTCGCCAACGCCGGCTCCGACCAGATCCTCCGATACCGGGCCGACACCGGCGCGTTCGTCGACGAGTTCATCGGCTTCGCCTCCGGCATCGACTACCCGGTCGACTTCATGTTCCGCCCCGACGGCTTCCTCTACGTCACCAGTCAGCTAACCAGCTCGGTCCTGCGTTTCGACTCCGCCACCGGCGCGCGCGACCTCGGCTGGATCGCTTCCGCGCCCTCGATCTCCGCGCCCTCCGGTCTCGCCTTCGACGACTCCGGCCACCTCTACGTCTCGGGTCGCTTCAGCTACAACCTCGCCCGCTTCGACGCCGCCACCGGCGCGCACCAACTCACCTTCGGGGACGTCCCCTTCGCTCTCGGCTTAACCCTGCTGCCTGACGGGCGCCTGCTCGCCGCCTCGGGCTACGGCAACACCGTCGAAGCCTTCGCCAACATCGCCTCCGCTTCGCCGACGCAAAGCACGCTTGTCACCGGCCTCGACTTCCCCGTCGGAATCGAGCTCGACCCCGCCACGGACACGCTCCTCGTCGCGAACTACGGCGCAGGCAGCATCTCGCGCCACGCCCTAGCCGACGGCTCCGCGCTCGCGCCGTTTGCCGAAGGGGGGATGCTCGGCGGGCCCAACTATTTCACGGTTATCACGCCCGCGCCCGTCCCCGAGCCCGCCGCCCTTGCCCTGCTCGCCGGACTTTGCGCGCTCGGCCAATGCGCCCGCCGCCGTCCGCGGCCGAACTCGTGCGTGAGCCTCACTCGGATTTGAGCAAGGTCGCCTTCTCCTCCGGCGTCAGAATCGTCGTTTCCTCCAAAAACTTCCGCGCGGCGGCGGGATCCTTTTCCAGCCACCAACTCACCCGCCCTCGCATGGATAAAAGCTTTGTCTCCGAGTCGGGAGCCAGACGCGCCGCGAGGGTCAGCCCGGCGGGTAAATCTGCAGAAAGGGTCTGCGTCGCCCACGCAGCGGAGGAGAGGACCACGCGCTGACCATTCTTTTCCGCCCATTCCGCCGCGGAGGTCGGATCTTTCTTCATCCACTCGGTCAGCATTCCCTGCATCGTGTGGGCGTTGCCCGGCGCCGGGACCTGCACGATAAACCAGTTCACGGCCGCGAGCGGGTCGGTCTCCGCCCAGCCCTCCGCGACACTGACGGCGAAGCCTTCCCGCTGCTCCGAGTCCGCCCTCCGTCGCCACTCCGCCACCGCGGCCTCGGGATCGTGCCTGGCGATGGTCCGCAACGAGGAGACTTGCACCGCCAACGTCGCCGCCGAGTCGCTTTGCGTCTGCGACCAAGCCAATGCGGCCTCCGGGTCGACGTCCGACCAGTTCGTCAAAAAAATCCTCTTCGCGCTGTTCCGCCGCCACTCGTCCTGCATCAGCTCCAGCATGCCCAACATGTGATCCGGCCCTATCGCGAGCCTGCGTTGCCCGCCCGACTGATAGGCCGAGCTCCCCGCAAGCGCCTCGATGAGGTGGTCGCGCAGCGGCCCCTCGCCCACTTTTTCGATTTCGGACAACGCCCTTTCGGGAACCGCCTTGATCATCGACGGAATCATGAAGGCCATGTCCCACGCCGGAAACCTGAACGTATCCGTCCCCTCCGGCTGTTCATTCCACCACGCGACCGTCCCCCGAAAAACTTCCACCGGATCACCGGCAAAGGATTTCTCGCCGCATCGACCGAAAAACGTCGCCCGGGCTTCCGCGCCGACCTCCGCCGAAAGAAAAGCCGACGTCGCCGCCACGGGTTCACGTTCGGCCCAAACCGCTGCGAGGCCCGCGCGAATGAACCGCACTTCCTTCGGCGTCATCGGCGTCAAGGCCGCCCACGCCGCGCGCGGATCGAGACGCGCCCACGCAGTGACCAAGTCATCCAGAATCCTGCGCCCCTTGCTGGCATCCATCAGCCACGCGAGTTCCACCGCCCCCGCCGGATCCGTATCGGCCAGCTTCTGCAGAATCGCCGCGAGCAAACCGTTCTCCCTTGTCGCGTCCGGTTCCATCTTCGCCCAAGCCAGCGCGGCCGCGAGGTCGACGTGCGCCCAGGCGAGCGCCGCCTGTTTTCGCAAAGCTTCCCCGTCCGGCGCGCCGACTTCCCCGCCGCGTGTGATCGTGCTCCACAGCGCGGCGGCCGTCGCATCGACCGCGCACCAGTGGTCGAAAACCGCCCGGAATCTCGTCCGCGCCTCCGGAGTGCCCAACCGCCACAACTCCACCAGTAAACGGCCATACTCCTCCGCCGTCGCCCGCGAAAGATGCACGAGGTAATCCGCTCCCAACAGGTCCGCCACCGTGGGCGGTCTCGCCTTCGGTGCGAGGCGTGCCGGCGCCGTGATTGCGGGAGTCGCTTCCGCGTTCGTGTCCGGACCTCTCGCGGTCCAGATCGCCAGCGTGACCGCGCTCACCGCGCAGACCAGAGCGCCGGCGCCCAGCCAGGCCTTCAACGAGAGCCCCGCCAAGGCACCTCCCCCCGCAATGATGGAGCCCGCGTGGGCCAGCGCTCCGGCGCTCACCTTCGCCGCCAGCCCCGCCGGCAACCCCGCGCTCGCGCCGACGCCCGCCTCGGCCGCCAAGGCCGCCCCCAACGCCGAGGCGGTCGACGCCAGTCCGCGGCGCGCCAGCCCGCGGCGCAATTTTTCCAAGGCTCGTTCCACCCGTCGGCGAGCCGCCTCTTCGGACAAAGTCAGCCGCTCGCCGATTTCCGCATAGGCGCATTGCTCGAAGAACCGCAGCAACACCGCCGAGCGGTCTGGCTCGCCGAGCTCGCCCAGCGCCGAGTCCAACACCGGTCTCAGCCGGGCCATGTCCATCGCCTCGTCCGGTGCGTTTTCGTTCATAGGCGTCGCGGCGAAAAGGCCCTCCCACCGGCGCCTCCGCTGCTCGGCGCGCAGGATGCGCGCGGTCGCGTGCATCGCCGCCTTGTGCAGCCATGCCGCCAGCACCACGGGCCGGCCCAGCAGGCTCGGCGCCTTGCGCGCCAGGTCCGCAAACACCGCCAGCGCCGCCTCCTCCGCCCGGTGCGCGTCTCCGCCGAGGCGTCGCCGGGCCGCTTGGTATACGAAACCGAGGTGGCGACGCACCAGTTCCGAAAACGCCTCCTCCGAGCGGGTTTCCACGAAGCGGAGCAACAGGGCGAAATCATCGTTCATCGGAGGTCTTGTTTAACCTACTTACCGCCTCTCCTTCCAAAACCGGACAAAGAATCCGCGCTGCTCGCATATTTTCCCGCCGCCCGTCCCCTCCCGCCCACCCTCCCTCACCTCAATGTCCGGAAACCGACGCGCCGAGGTAATTGCCATACCCGACAATCACCGTGGCCAGCACCAGCACGGCGAGACCCGCGCCGACCCCGCCCCCATACGCGATTCGCCCATGCTGTAGAAAAAGAACTGGAGATACCACGCCACTCCGGCCGCCGCGCAGAAGAGCACGTCGCCGACGACCGGCGCGCGCGCGCCAGTCGCGGCCCGTCCGGCATATTCTCCGAAGGTGCCGCGACGCGCGTTGAGCACAAGGCACCACACGAGATTGGTCGTCGGTCCGCCCAACAGGATCACCACGAGCAAAGGCAAGGCCGCCCAGAGCGTCGGCACTCCGCGCACGACTGCGGTCTCCACGACCGGAGCAAGCGCCACCGCGTAGCCAAGCGCGATCCCGAGGTAGCGCATGGAAAGCCCGAAGGTGAGCCCGCCAACACCCCGGAGCGCGCCCAGCACGAGAAGGGGTTGGGATTCGAAGGTGATCATGGACGGCGCCGGGACGAAGGAGCGGCGAAGGGCACCGAGGACGCGATGGGAGCGGTTCCGGAAAAGCGGTAGCTGCCCGAGCCGACCTCGAACACGGCGTGGCCGGGGATCGCCGGCCGGGCGCGCGCACCGCGGGCTCGGCCGACGGGTTTGCCGCCTTCGGTGACCGCGGCCGGATCCGACACGGGCGCATGGACGATCGCGGTGGAGTTTGCCGGAACGGTGATCTCGAGAGTCAGGCGGGAGCCCTCGCGTTTCCACGCGGAGACGATGCGGCCGTGCGGAGACGCGTAGGCGGCCTTCACCCAAGCGAGGTCGCCGACAATGGCGGGCTTGATCACGATGCGCTTAAACCCGGGGCCGGAGGGATCGGGCTGGATGCCGGCGAGGTCGTGGTAGAACCACTCGTTGATCTGGCCCAACATGAAGTGGTTTTGCGAAGACTCCGGTCGCGCGTCCCACGCCTCGGCGAGACTCGTGGCGCCCCGCGCGAGTTGATAACCGTATCCGGGTTTCTCCGACTGGTGCTTCATGGCGAAGATCACGTCGGAGCATCCGCCGTTCGCGAGGGCGCGGAGCAGGTATCGGTAGCCGACGTCGCCGGCGGTGAGGCCGTTCTTCCGAACGTCGGCGACGATGTTGGCCAAGACCGCCTCGCGCCGGGCCGTGTCCACGAAACCCATGACCAGGGCCGCGGAATTCGCTGCGATCCCGTCGCGTATTGGTTCGCGGCCGGATCAAAAAAAGCGCGGTTGAACGCGATCCGAATCGGCTCCGCCAAGGCGGCGTAGGCCCAAGCCTCGTCGGAACGATTCAGGAGTCGGGCGATTTGCGTCAAGATCGCGGCATCGTGCTGATAAAACGCCGTCGCGGTGAGAGCCTTGAGCCTTGGGGGTGAGCTGGGACGGGCCGGGCGGACGCGGGCCGATGTCATACCAATCGCCGAGGCCGAAATCGAGAATGTGGTCTTTCGCCTTGGAGCCGAGATATGCGACGTAGCGCTTCATGCCCTCGTAGCGTCGGCTGAGCAGTTCGAGATCGCCGGAGAACTGGTATTGCTGCCATGGAGCGAGGATGCAGGCGCCGCCCCACTCGGGAGAGTTGCGGAAAGGGTTGGCGCGCCGTCGCCGCCGAACTTGACGAACTCGGGGCGATGCTCGGCACCATGCCGCCCGCGGTCTACGTTGGAGTGCAAGGGCCGCGTCTACGACGCCGCTTGGCAACGGGAGCTGTTGACCCCGGACCGCCCGGTGATCGAGCCGACCGCGACCGCGCCCCTGCTCGAGGTCATCTTGCGGTGTCACGACTGGGCTCAGCGCGACGCAGAGGGCGCGCCCGAACTGCTCGCATCGCTGGGCGTGCATGTGCTCGGGCTCCTCGCGCATGGCGCCGGTCAGGTGCCCGGCCCGCGCCGGGCCCTTGAGCAAAAACTGGAGAAAGCCCGACGCCTTCTCATCGAACGCTGCGACCAGCCCCTGGATTTGCCGTCGCTCGCGAAAGAACTCGGCTTGGGCTATTCCCTGCTGCGCCAGACATTTGGGCGGCATTCCGGCCAGAGCGCGCGAAAATTTCACACCGAAGCCCGGCTGCGGCGGGCCTGCGGCCTGTTGGCCAACTCCACGCTCTCCGTGAAGGAGATCGGCGATCTTTTGGGCTACTCTTCGGCCTTTCACTTCTCGGCCGCCTTCAAAGCCGGCCGAGGCTGTCCACCCAGCGAATGGCGGCGCCGTCAAAACCCGGCTCCTGGCGTCTAATGCGATTCCGCCCTTGCCTCCGGCCTTGCCCGCCCGGCACGCTTTTCCTTTTTACGCCATAAAACACCGCCGCCACCGCGCGCACACGTCACACACATGAACCAGAACATCCGCAACATCGCCATCATCGCGCACGTTGACCACGGCAAGACGACCCTCGTCGACAAGCTCCTCCAAGAGGGCGGCGTCTACCGCGCCAACCAAGCCGTCCAGGAGCGCGCCATGGACTCCATGGACCTCGAAAAGGAAAAGGGCATCACGATCAAGGCCAAGAATACCTCCGTTCACTGGGGCGACAAGATCATCAACATCCTCGACACCCCCGGCCACGCCGACTTCGGCGGCGAGGTCGAGCGCGCCATGCGCATGGTCGACGGCGTTCTCCTCCTCGTGGACGCCTACGACGGTCCCCAGGCCCAGACCCGTTTCGTGCTCCGCAAGGCCCTCGCCCTCGGCCTCAAGGTCGTGATCGTCATCAACAAGATCGACCGCGACAACGCCGACCCGGTGAAGATGTATGACAAGGTGCTCGAGCTCCTCATGGAGCTCAACGCCACCGAGGAGCAGTTCGACGCCCCCGTGGTCTACGGATCCGGCCGCGACGGCTACATGATGTATAAGCTCGGCGAGCCGAAGAACAACATGGCCCCGCTGTTCCAGACGATCATCGACCACGTCCCGCCGCCCTTCGCCAAGCCCGCCGATCCGTTCCACATGCTCGTGTCGAACATCGACTGGTCCGACTACGTCGGTCGTATCGCCGTCGGCAAGATCCTCGGCGGCTCCATCAAGGTCGGCGACCCGCTCTACGTCCTCCGCCATGCCGAGGGCGGCAAGAAAGTCCGCGCCAAGGTCACCAAGATTTTCGAGTTCACCGGTCTCGGTCAGCGCGAAGTTCCGGAGGCTCAGGCCGGCAACATCATCGGCCTTTCCGGCTTCGAGGACGTCGACATCGGCGACACTCTCGACATCCGCGAAGACGCCCATCCCCTGCCCTTCACCCAGATCGATCCGCCGACGCTGGAGATGCAGTTCTCCGTCAACGACG
>CAMLQS010000058.1 GCA_946482165.1 uncultured Verrucomicrobiota bacterium
AGCAGCGCGAGCGTCAGGTGAACCCAGCCCAGCGTCGCCAGCGGGACCGGCGGCTCCCCGTGCGACCACGCGGGGTTCCAGGAGCCGGTGGCCCGCGCTATCGCCGGCCAGAACAAAACGGGCGCGAGGCCGACGGCCGCGCAGCCGAGCGCCAAGGCGAGCATCGCGCCGCGCATGAGCGGCCCGCTCTCGTGCGCGTGCGTCGCCGCGCGGGTGCGCGGGGCGCCGAGGAAGACGACCGCGCCGGCCTTGGCGAACGTGGCCAGGGCCAGGGCGCCCGCCAGCGCGAGCATCAGCGCGGCGGGCATCGCGGCCCATGCGGGGTTCCCGTGCGCGGTGGCGGCGTCGAAGAGCCCGAGATAGAGCATCCATTCGCCGACGAAACCGTTGAGCGGCGGCAGCCCCGCGATCGCGGCCGCGCCGAAGGCGAACATCGCCGCCGTCCAGGGCATCGAACGCCACAGGCCGCCCAGACGGCTCATCTCGCGCGTGCCGGTCGCGTGCAGCACCGAGCCGGCGGCGAAGAAGAGCAGCGCCTTGAACAGCCCGTGGTTCCAGACGTGCAACAGCGCCGCGGCCAGCAGCAGGCGTCCCCACGGTTCGTCACCGTGCGCCGCGCCGAGCAGGGCGCCGCCGACGCCGATCATGATGACGCCGACGTTTTCCACCGAGCAGTAGGCGAGGAGCCGCTTGAGGTCGTTTTGCGCGAGGGCGAAGGCGATCCCGAGCAGCGCCGTGACCGAGCCCAAGGCGACGACGACCCATCCCGCCGCCGGCGGCGCGGGGAGCCAGCCGGTGAAGCGGACCAGCCCGTAAACGCCCATCTTGATGGCCACCCCGGACATCAGCGCGGAGACGTGGCTCGGCGCGTTGGCGTGCGCCGACGGCAGCCAGACATGCACCGGGAACAGGCCGGCCTTCACCGCGAAGCCGGCGAGCGCGAGCCACAGGAGCGGAGCGAGCGCGGCTTGCTCGCGCATCGGGCCGAGTTCCCAGCCGCCCGTCCGCGCCGCCAGCGAGGCGAAGAAGCCGAACAGGCAAAGCGTGCCCGTGTGCGACGCCGCCAGATACAGCCAGCCCGCGGCGCGAACCGCGGCCCGCCCGCGTTCGAGCGTGATCAGGAAATAGCTGCTCACGGCGAACAGTTCCCACGCGATGAGGAAATGAAGCCCGTTCGAGGACAACAGGACGACGCCCATGCTCAGGATCATGGCGCTCCACCAGCGCCGGCCGCGCGGCGCCGATTCGGGGTAGTGCCCGTCCGACCAATATTCGCGCGCGTAGACGGCGCCGGCCGCGCCGATCACGTTCAACAGGGCGAGAAACAGCGCGGAAAGCCCGTCGAGCCGCAGGTGGATCGTTTCGCCGCCGACGGGAAAGCCGCTCCGCCATTGCCATTCTTCCGCTCCGCCCAGGACCATCGCCGCCGCGGCGAGGCACGAGCCCGCCGACACGAGCGTGAGCGCGAGCCACGCCCGGGGCCGGCGCGGCCCCAGCAGGATCCCCGCGACGAGGCCGAACGCGAAAACGGCGATGAAGGGTCCCGGCGTCATGGTTTGGCCTCTTCGGGCGCGGCGCTCTTGCCGCTTGGATCCGCCTCGGCGACCGCGCGGAAAATCTCGTCGTCCGTTCCGGCGCGCGCGAGCAGCTCGCGCACCGGGGGGCGGACGAGCATGCGGCTCAAGCGGCCGAGCAGGTCCAGGTGCGCGCGCGGCGAAGGCGCGATGAAGAAAAACAAACGCGTGACGGGCGCCTGATCCGGGGCGGGCTCGTCGAGCGGCAGCGCCTCGCGCAAAAACAGAAGCGCGACGACGCCCGACTCGCGGCCCAGGGTAACCCGCATGGCGGGGTGGGGCACCGCGAAGCCGCCGCCGACGGGGGCGAACACGACGCCGCCCGGCGCCTGCAGACGCCGCGCGAGGAGGTCGCGCATCTGCGGGGTGGCGCCGGGCAGCGACATGACGACTTGCCGGAACACGTCGTTCACGGCTCCGGGAGCGACATCGCGCCAGATGCCGCCGCGCCGCAGCAGCGCTTCGAGCCCCCAGCCGGTGGCGATGCGCGACGCCTCCGGCGCGAGGAATCCGGCGTGCGCGGCGAGCCCGCGCGTCGCGGCCCAGGTCGCGACCTGCGCGCGATCAAACAGCAAACGCCCCTGGTCCGGCGTGTGCGGGAGCCCTTCGTTGCGAATCCAGCCTTCGACGACTTTCTCCGAAACGCCGAAGGACTCGGCAATCTGGGTGAGGTTCAGATACATCGGTAGTGGAAAGGGGTTGGCCGCCTCATCGCGTTTCGCCCAGGAAGGCGAGCAGCCCGAGGGCGGCGACGCCGATGACGAGATAGACGATATACGTCTGGACGCGGCCATGTTGCAGTTTTCGCGCCGCGGTCGCGATCCGCATCACCACGCGGCCGGCCGGTTCGAGCACATGCTCGAGCACGGTTTCCGGCGTGTGCCGCTCGAGGCTGGCGCGGGCCGGAAAGGTCTCGGCGGCGGCATGCTCGTGACGTTGCGGCCGGAGGATCCAGGCGAACCATTCGGTGACGATGCCCGCGAACGATCCGGCGGTGTATTGCATGCGCGGCGCGGGGGCGGCGTAGCCGCAATCCCAGGTGAGCGCCCGGCGCAGGGCGTTTTGACGCGCAAGATTCCAGAGCAGGGACGCGCCGGCGATCGCCGCGAAGGCGAGGGCCGCGTGGAAGCCGCCGAGAACATCCAGAGGCGCGGGGGCGGTCGGAGTTTCCCAGGCGGGATTCCACGTCGCCGCCGCGCGGGAGAGGGCGGGCCAGAAAAGCGAGGGAACCAATCCGATCGCCACGCATGCGGCCGCAAGGCCGAGCATGGGGCCGCGCATCCAGGGGCCGCATTCATGGGCCCGCGACGCGCGTTCGCCGCGCGGCGCGCCGAGAAAGACGACGCCGCAGACTTTCACGAAGCAGGCGAGCGCCAGGGCGCCGGTGAGGCCCAGCAACAGGGTGGCGAGCGCCGCGCCCAAGGCCGGGTAGCCGCCGGCGTTCACCGCGTCGAACAGGCCGAGATAGACCAGGAATTCGCTGACGAAACCGTTGAGCGGCGGCAGGCCGGAGATCGCGACGGCGCCCAAGGCGAAGAGCCCCGCGGTCCACGGCATTTTTTGCCAGAGGCCGCCGAGGCGGCTCATCTCGCGGGTGCCGGTCGCGTGGAGCACCGCGCCGGCGCCGAGAAAGAGCAGGGACTTGAAGAGTCCGTGGTTCCACACGTGCAGCAGCCCGCCCGCCAGCGCCAGCCGCCCCCAGGCGGCGTTTTCGCGCCCGACGGCGATCAGGGCGAATCCGACCCCGACGAGGATGATGCCGATGTTCTCGACGCTGTGGTAGGCGAGCAGCCGTTTCAGATCGTGCTGTCCGAGGGCGAAGGCCACGCCGAGCACCGCGCTCGCCGCGCCGAGCAACGCGACGACCCAGCCGAGGGACGGCGGCACGGGAAGCCATCCGCTGAAGCGCACGAGGCCGTAGATGCCGAGCTTGATCGTCATGCCGGACATGATGGCCGAGACATGGCTCGGCGCGTTCGCGTGGGCCGAGGGGAGCCAGATGTGCAGCGGGAATAGTCCCGCCTTCACGCCGAACGCGAACAGCGCGAGCCAGAAGACCGGGGCCAGGGCGGTCTGTTCGCGCATCGGGCCGAGTTCCCAGGAGCCGGTGCGCGCGGCGAGAATCGCGAAGAAGGCGAAGAGGCACAGCGTCGCCGCGTGCGACGCCCCGAGATAGAGCCAGCCGGCGGCGCGGACCTCGGCCCGGCTTCGGTCCAGCGTGATCAGGAAGTAGCTGCTGACGGTGAAGATTTCCCAGGCGATCAGGAAATGCAGTCCGTTCGAGGCCAGCAGAACGAAGGCGATGGCGGCCAGGAGAACGCTCCACCAGACACGGCCGGTGCGCGCGGATCGCGGATGGTCCCGGGCGCTCCAGTATTCCCGCGAGTAGATCGTGCCGGCGGCGCCGACCACGCCGAGCAAGGCGAGGAAGACGGCGCCGATCGAATCGAGGCGCAGGTAAAGCGGTTCGCCTCCGACGTCGAAGTTGCTCCGCCAGGACCACGCCTCGCCGGAGCACAGGATGCGGACGGCCGCGATGAAAGCCGCCGCGGCGCCCGCGAGCGTCGAGAGCAGCCAGAGTTTCGCGTTGGTCCAGCCGACGGCCGCTCCGACCGCGAGGGCCGCTCCGGCGAGCAAGAGTGCCAGACCGACGTTCATCGGACTCAGGAGTAGCGGATGGGGGAAAGCGGCGCGATCATCTTTGTTTGGCGGCGTGCGAGAGCGCCATGCGGCGGCGCGGAGTGGCGGTCATTCCGCTTCGTCGTCTTTGCGTCCGCCGCTTTGCGCCGCAGACGACGACGGACGTTTCAAGATGCGGCTGGTTCGTTCCAGCGCCTCGGATAGTTCGCGACGCGCGGTCTCGAGCTCTTGTTTTTCAGCGTGCAGGGTCTCGCGCGTTTCCGGCGGTTCGACGACCGGCGGCAGCCCGAGGATTTCCCGCGCCCGCGCGAGCGAAGCGGTGATGTGGGGGCAGACGTTTTCCTGGCCGAGCCGATCGATGAAGCCGGCGTTCTCCATGGCGGCCAGCGGCTGCGTGTGCGGGGCGCTGAGGATCAGGTGTTTTCCCTTTGCGCGAAGTTTCGCGTGCAAGTCCTCCAGCGCCCGCAGGCCGGTCGCGTCGATCGCCAGGACCTTGCGCACGCGCAGGATCAGGACTTCGGGTTCCTGCTTCGCGCGTTTGAGCTCGTCGTCGAGCTTGTCCACGACGCCGAAGAAGAACGCGCCAAAGACGCGGAAGACGAGCACGCCGTCGGGCACTTGTTTCCCGACCAATGAATGGTGGGAGCCTTCGGTCTCGGTCGACTCGTCGACCGCGCTGATGTGCGAGGTTTCCGAGATGCGTTTCACCATGAGGAGCGAGGCGAGCACCACGCCGACCTCGACCGCGAGGGTGAGGTTGGTGAGCACGGTCAGTCCGAGGGTGGCGACGAAGACGGACGAGTCGCTCAAGGGCCATCTGGCCAGTCGCGCGAACTGTTTCCACGACACCATCCGATACGCGGCGACGACGAGGATCGCGCTGAGGGCGCCGAGCGGGATGTAGGAGACCAGGGGCGCGGCGGCGAGGAGCAGCACGAGCAGCAGCACCGAGTGGGAAATGCCGGCGAAGGGCGTGCGCGCGCCCGAGCGGACGTTTACGACGGAGCGGGCGACGGCCCCGGTGGCGGGGATGCAGCCGAAGAGCGGCCCGACGATGTTGGCGATGCCTTGTCCGACCAGCTCCTGGTTCGAATCGTGCCGGTCGTCCAGCATGCCGTCGGTGACGACGGCGCAGAGCAGGGCCTGCATCGCGACGAGCATGGCGATGGTGAAGGCCGGTTGCACCAGTTCCTTCAGCGTGGCCCAGTCGGCGGTGGGGAAATGAAAGGGCGGAAGCTGTCGCGAGAACTCCCCGAACTCCGAGCCGATGGTCGCAATCTGCCACTTTTCGTGCAGCCCGAAGCCGGCGACGACGAGCGTGGCGACGAGCAAGCCCGCCATCGCGCCGGGCACATACCGGGAGAGCCGCGCGGGCCAGAGTCCGATCAGAGCGACGGACGCGATCGAGAGCGCGAGCGTCGCCCAGTGGATGCCGTCCAGGTTGCCGCCGAGCACTTGCAGTTTCCCGACGAAATCGACGGGCAGTTTCTCCACGTCGAGCCCGAAGAAGTTTTTGATTTGCGAACTCAGGATGAGGATCGCGATGCCCTTTGTGAAAGCGCGGGAGACGGGGTAGGGGATGAAGCGGATGATCGAGCCCAGGCGGGCGAAGCCCATGACGCACAGCATGGCTCCGGCCATCATGGTGCAGAGCAGCAGGCCGTTTGCGCCGTGGCCTTGCATCACGCCGTAGGTGATGATGACAAAGGCGCCGGTGGGGCCGCCGATTTGCACGCGGGAGCCGCCGAGAGCCGCGATGATGAAGCCGCCGATGATGGCGGTGAAAAGCCCCTGTTCCGGCCGGACGCCGGACGCGATGGCGAAGGCCATCGAGAGAGGGAACGCGACGGTCATGACGTTCAACCCCGCCATGAAATCCCGGCGGAACTGCGCGCCGGAATAGTTGCTCAGCGTTTCGAGCAGCTTAGGTCGAAAGGAAAGCGATATGGCCATGGTCGAGGGCCGCAATAGCCGCCACGTTCAAGGGCCGCAACTTCGGCGCACGCCGGGACGCACGATTTCAGTTCGACGCATGCCCTTCCTTCATGAGGGCACGGGTCTCCTGAGGTTGTTTGTGTGTGCGCGCGATGTTGTCGGTGGCGTTTTCCGGACGAAAGCGCTCCGCGCTTCCGCTACGGGGGATGCCGTCTCCGAGCGGATTGCCGCGGCTTGGTTCGGGCCTTGGCGTCTGTGCGCCGAGAACCGTTTGGATCAGCGACGCTGGCGGCGGCGGTTGGCTTCCTGGCGCTGGAAGGAGGGCAGGATGCGGGCCTCGATGTAGGCGAAGGCGGCGGCGAGGCCCTGTTGTTGGTAGACGAGGCCGAACTCGGCTTCGACGCGAGTGGGGCGTCCGAGGGATTGAAGGAAGGAGTTGGCGGTCAGGCGGAGGAAAGTCTCGGTGTCGAGATGGCCGACGGTGCGGAGGATGTATTCGCGGGCCCAGAGCGCGAGGACGGCGTCGCCGGTCCAGGCGAGGGCCTGTTCGGCCGCGGGATCGGTGGGCGGATTGACAACCGCGATGGGCGTGGAGGCGGGCATGCCGGCATGCTCAACTCGGGCGCGGGCGCGGGCCAAGACGGAAGCGCGCGGCCGATCGGACGACGCGCGATCATCGCGCGTTCCGCGCGGCCTCGGCTTCGTCGGCCAATCCACGGGCGGAGGGACCGGCCGTCCACCGGTTCGGGGGCTTTGAGCGACGGGGCTATTTCCAGAGCGAGTTTTGAGTCGGGTCCACCCCAAGTTTTTCAAGCTCGGGCACGATGTGCTCCTTGTAGCATTTCGGGCAGATGCCGTGGGTGAACTGGGCGTCGGTCCGGGCCGACAGGTAGGTCTCCAATTGCTGCCAGTAATTCTGGTCGTCGCGGATGCACTTGCAGTAGGAGCAAATCGGCAGGAAGCCGGACAGCTCGAAGACTTCGTGCTGCAACTTCAGCAGGCGCTCCGCCACGCGCAGTCGTGCGGCGAGTTGCTGTTCGTCGAGGGGCTTGGTGATGAAATCGTCCGCCCCGGCCTCCATGCCCGCGAGGAAGGACTCCTTGCCGGAGAACACGGTCAACAGCATCACATAGGTGTATTTCGTTCCGTGGCCGGCCCGGATGCGGCGGCAAAGCTCGAGCCCGTCCACCTCCGGCATGTTCCAGTCGGTGATCACCACCGGGAAGGCCTGCGCCCGGAGCGTCGCCCAGGCCGAGGCTCCGTCGGCGGCCTCGACGACTTCGTGTCCGAGGCTCCTCAGGGTTTCGGCGAGGATCAGGCGAGTGGTGTCGTCGTCATCGACGATCAGGATTTTCATGGGAAAAAGAGGCCAGTTCGGTCCACGAGGCTTCTTCCACGCGGGCCAATTCTCCGACCAGCCGGCGCAGGAGGAATTCGGCCCGGGCGAGTTCCCCCGCGTTGGCCGCCGCGACCAAGGCTCCGGCGATCAACGAGAGCGCGTTCGCGCCGAGGGTGACGCTCGCCCCTTTCAGCGCATGCGCGGTTCGCGCGACCGTGGCCGGATCGGCCTGCCGCAATGCCAGGTGGATCGTGGCCACCCGTTTGGCCGCATCCCGGTTGAAACCGTCGAAAATCTGCCCGAGCAACTCCGGGTTCTTGGCCCGCGCGAGCGCGCGCAGGCCGCTCAGCACCCGGGGATCGAGCGCGGGCGGGCGGGCGTCTGAATCCGCGGCGCGCGGCGGCGCGACGGGCGGCTCCATGGGTTCAAGGGCGGTTTCCGGCGCAGGGGAGCCGACGTTCGTGCATTTGCCGGGCAGCCACTTGTGGATCAGGTGGGCGAAGCCGGCGCGTGTGATCGGCTTGGCGACAAAATCGTTCATTCCCGCTTCGAGGCAACGTTCGCGGTCCCCCTGCATGGCGATCGCGGTCATCGCGATGACGGGAGTGGCGAGCTCGGGGTGACGACGGCGGATCTCCGCCGTGGCGACATAACCGTCCATCTCCGGCATCTGGCAGTCCATGAAGACAAGGTCGTAGGGACGCTCCGCGATGCGTTGGAGGGCTTCGACTCCGTTGGCGGCGAAGTCGGCCTGGCAGTCCAGCGCTTCCAGCATCAGCTCGGCGACCCGCTGGTTGACGTGGTGGTCGTCCACCACCAGCACGCGCGCCTTGGGCTGCGGCGGCGGCGCGAGGTGGATCGGCGGCGACGATTCGAGGGCGGGCGCGCCGTGCCGGGCGGACCATGCGTTTTTGATCGCGGCGAGCAATTCCGAGGGGCGCACCGGTTTGATCAGGCATAGGTCGCCGCCGTCGGCCTGGCGCGGATCGAGGCGGGCTTGCTCCATCGCGGACGCGAGCGAGATGACGATGGTTTCACGCAAGCGAGGATCGGCCTTGATCGCGTCCGTCGGCGACGCGCCTCCCGCCTCGCGCGGCCGGCGATCCAGCAGAACGATGGAGAACGGCGCGCCGGCGTCGCACGCGGCCCGGAGGCGTTCCAGCCCGTCGGCGAGCGAATCCGCGCTCTCGTTGTCCAGATGCCAGGCCGTGAGCAGCTCGCCGAGGACGCGGCGGCCGACTTCATGCGGGGCGATCACCAGCACCCGCGCGCCGGGGATCGACAGGGAGGAGGCCAGCGGCGCGGGCGGCTCGCTCGCGAGAGGCAGGGGCAGGGTGGCGTGGAAGGTCGAGCCGACGCCGGGGGCGCTCACCACGCCGATTTCGCCACCCATGAGCTGGACGAGTTCCCGGCTGATGGCGAGGCCGAGGCCGGAGCCGCCGAATCTTCGCGTGATGCCGGCGTCCGCCTGCTCGAATTTTTTGAACAGCCGGCCTTGCGCCTCCGCTTCGATCCCGATGCCGGTGTCCTCGATCTCGAAGCGGATCCGCGTGCAGTCCTCGGTCGGCGACTCGCGGTCGACGTCGACGAACACGTGGCCTTGGCGGGTGAACTTGAGCGCGTTGCCGACGAGATTCAGCAGCACTTGCCGGATGCGCGCGGGGTCGCCGACGAAATGGCGCGGGAGGTCCGGCGCGTAGCGAAGGACGAGCTCGAGCCCCTTCGCGTCCGCGCGCGGCGCCAGGATCGCCACGGCTTCCTCGACGGTGAGCAGCAGGTCGAAAGGCGCGGGCTCCAGCTTCATTTTGCCCGCTTCGACTTTTGAAAGGTCGAGGATGTCGTTGATGAGGACGTGCAAGGCCTCCGCGCTGCTGTGCGCGATCTCGGCGAATTCCCGCTGGCTCGGCGTCAGCCTCGTCTCGATCAGCAGATCCACCATGCCCACGAAGCCGTTCAGGAGCGTGCGGATCTCGTGGCTCATGTCGGCCAGAAACTCGCCTTTCGAGCGGTTCGCGGCCTCCGCGGCGGCCTTGGCCTGGCGAAGTTCCGCCTCGGCCAGTTTTCGTTCGGTGATGTTTCGCGAGATGCCCCAGGTGCCGATGATGGCCCCGCTCTGGTCGCGCCACGGCATTTTCGAGGTGAGCACCCAGGTGACGCGGCCGTCCAGGTGGGTTTCCTTCTCCTCGATGTCGATGATCGGGTTTCCGGTCCGGATGATAGTCTGCTCGTCCTCGAAGGCGGGGCGGGCGTGCTCTTCGGTGAAATTGTCGAAGTCGGTCTTCCCGATGCGCGCGTCGGGGTGGGGCAGCCGGCAGTGCTCGGCGTAGGATTGGCTGTAGCGGACGAAGCGCGACTGGAGGTCCTTGAAGTAGATGAAATCCGTCGTGTTGCGCATCAAGGTTTCCAGCAGCGCGCTGGTCTCGATGAGCGCGGCGGTCACGCGCTGGTGTTCCGTGATGTCGATCAGCACGGCGCGGCAGGTTCGGCCGTCGGGGGAAAGAACGGCCTCCAACAGGCAGCTCAGCGCGGGTCCCTCGGCTCTTTCCACCGCGATAGCGCAGGTTTGCCGGACCCGGCTCGCGAAGACCCGCAGGAGAAACTCGTTCAGCGCGCGATGGCGGGCTTCGCACACGAACTGCTTGAAGAGCCGGCCCGGCAGCCGAGCGCGCTCGACGCCCAGCATTTTGGCGCCGGTGAGGTTGACGAGCTGGATGGCGCCGTCGGCGTCGAGGTTGAAAAAGCCCACCGGCGCCAAATCGAAATGGTCGCCGTAGCGTTCGCTCGCGGCGGCGAGTGGTTCGTGCGCGAATTCGGGTTTCGCGTTTTGTCCGCCCGGCTTGGCCTGGCCCGCGCTTGGCTCGCGCCGGCCCGGGAGCGGGCCCGGGACGGGCGGCGAGGACGCGTTCGCCGGGGAAGCGTTCATCCGTTCCTTGGCCTTGCGGTGCGACGCGGCGGGGGCGGTGGCGGACTTGGGTTTCATGTCTCCCACCCTCGGGCCGATCACCAATCCGACGCGGGCAGGGATCCGCTTGGCTTGGCATTCGTTCCTAAAGGCGGAACGATGTAAATAATCGATGAAATCCATCGCCATTCAACCTCAAAGCGCCATCCGCATCGGCCGTGCGCCGCGTTGAGCCGCAGCTGGTGCCGCGGCGAAAGATATTCTGGAAGTTGTTGGATGTGAGTGCGGAAATTGCGACTAAGGCTCCGGGCTGAGCCATTTCCGCTTCGTTCCATCCTTGGTCCTTTTCCTCTGTGTCGGGCTGCCCGTCGCATCCACTACCCATCCCGCCGTTCTACTGCGCGATTTTCGGCTGAGCTTTGGCTCAAAGCGGACGGGCGGGGGCGGCGAAGCCTCGGCCGTGGTCGGTGGCGTAGAGCAGGTTGTCGCCGGCGCGGTAGAAAACAGTGAGCCCTCCTGCCGACGCGTGGAGCACTTCGAAGTCGGCGGACCCGGCGGCGACAAACCAGGCGGGCGGGGGCGGGAGGTCGGCGACGACCGTTTGCGGAGCGTTTCTGTCGCGCGCGGGTGCCAGGCCGAAGGTCTCGGGATTGCGCAGGGCGGCCAGGAGCTCGGGGCCGGGGTGGAGTTGGATGAACCACTGCCACGACTCGTCGGCGGGGCTCACGCGGCGCTCGGCCTGGAGAATGCGGTCATCGGCGGCGGGATGGCGCCAGAAGGCGCGGCGGAAGACCTCGGCGGGATCGGCGGTCGAAGCGGAGGTCGGAGGCGGTGTAACCGGATTTTCCTTACGCTCTTCGCGCCGGCAGGCGGAGGCGGCGAGGAGCAGCGCGAACGGGAGGAGACGAAGGACGGATTTTTTGACCGCGGATTGCACGGAGGGGCGCGGATGGCGTTGAATTATTTGGACACGGAGCCGAGCCGGAGCGCGGACACAGAGGTCAGGGAGGGAGCGGCAGGACGGCAGGGATTGGCTCTGAGTTCTCCGTGTCGGATCTCCATGTTCTCCGTGGAAGAAATTCATCCTTAGTTGCCGGAGTGGGAGTAGGTGCGGAGGAAGAGCTGGATGTCGGTCACGCTGCGGACGAAGCGGTCGAGGCCGTCCTGCTCCCTGTTGAGCAAGGTGTAGGCGGGGATGACGAGCTTCCACTGGCTGTTCCAGACGCTGCGGCCGATGAGGCGGCGGTTGGTGAACTCGCCGGGCAGGGTGCTGTAGAAGTAGGCGGGATCGTTGACGGGGCGGAAGGCCTGGTGCTTGCGCGTGATCCAGAGCTTTTCGTTGAGCGTGCCTTCGGGGGTGAAGAACTGGGTGGAGGAGAAGTCGCTTTGGCCGAGGTTGAACGGCAGGGGGATGGCCTGGTCCTTGACGCGCCAGGAGCGGACCTCGGCTGTGTCGCCGAGGGGCGGGGCGAGCATGCTGTCGATGCCGGCGGGAATGAGGTAGACGTAGGGCGTGGCGCTGAGGGCGTCGGGGTCGGAACTCGCGGGGCCGCCGGCGTTGGGGGTGCCGATGGCGTAGGGATCCATGCCGATGTAGCCTTTGAGCACGAGGCCGGAGGCGGCGATCTTGGTGGCGTAGTTGGACGCGGTGTAGGCGTGGTCGCCGGCGGCGAGCTCGAGGCCGAAGAAGTTCAGGCCGTGGCCGATGGTGGTTCCGAAGGGGATGACGAAGCCGGGGACGGCGGAGCCGTCGGCCTTGCGGATGTTGCGGGCATACTCGGCGACGTCGGGATCGTTGAGCACGTTGCTCATGATGTGCTGCTGGAGGACCTGCTTCCAGGCGGAGTCGTCGTCGGTCGTGGCCTGGTCGGTGCGGACGCGGAAGAGTTCGCCGCGAAGGGAGAAGAGGGTGCCGTAGGTATCGGGATTGTTGATACCGAGGCGGGATTCGACGACGGACCAGTCGGCCTGGAGGCGGGCGAGGAGGGCGGCGAGCCCGCCGTCGCCGGTGGAGCCGGTGGTGGCGACGGGGCGGCCGTTGGTGAACTCGCCCAGCGAGCGGGTGGAGACGATGCCGTCGATGAGGGCCTGGCCGGCGGCGGTGCCGAGGAGGCCGGTTTCGTAGTCGTAGCTCTGGAGGGCGAGGTAGGTGTATTGGGCGGCGAGGTCGTAGAGCGCCTGATACTGGGAGAGCTCCTCGTTGCGGAGGGCGCGGTAGGTCATGTCGCGCGTGCGGTAGCCCTGGATGACGGCGGCGGCGCGCTGACGGAAGATCTCGCGTTCGGAGAGGACGCGGTTGGCCTGGGCGACGAGGCGGGAGACCTCCTCGGCGGCCTTCTGGAGCTCGCCTAGACGGCGGGCGAGCTCGTAGCGGTGGGCGAGGACCTGGTCGAGGAAGCGCTCAAACTCGACGACGTGCTGCTTATCCTCGTTGTCCCAGTCGTATTGGGTGTAGAAGTCGTCGGCCTCGGCGGAGAGGTTTTCGGCCTGGGCCTCGAGGTAGGCGACGGTGTTTTCGAAGGCGAGGCCGGCGAGGCCCTGGGCGTAGGCGGCGGTGGCGCCGCCGTAGATGGAGAGGCCGCGGGCGACGGAGGTGGCGTCGATGGAGAGGCCGGCGACGGTGGGGAAGGCCTCGGCGGTGGCGTCGGCGATGTCGTTGATGAAGCCGGCGCTGAGCTCGAGGACGGCGGCGGAGTTGGTGAGGGCGGAGGAGGCGGTGAGGTAGGAAGCGGCCTGGTCGAGCTTGTCGGCGGCGCCTTCGCTGGCGTCGTCGTAGGCGGTTCGGAACTCGGTGAAGAGCTGGTAGTCGCGGTCGAAGCGGCGCATGAGGGCGTCGAGGGTGGAGGCGGACTCGCGGGCGTTGACCTGGGCCTGATAGACCTCGAGGAGGGCGCGCTGGAGGGAGCCGGGCTGGGCGCGGGCGCCCATGCCGGAGGCGGCGAACTGCATGAGGCGGTCGGGCGCGATCGCGCGGGTGCGGGTGGTGTATTGGAAGGGATCGCGGATCTTGTTGTAGACCGTGTCGAGCGACCAGGTGGTGAAGGGGTTCATCTCGACCGGCTCGCGGAAGCTGACGTTCACCTGGGTGGAGGTGTCGACGAACTCGGAGGGGCGGTCGATGTAGTAGTAGTGGTAGAGGTCGGGGCCGGCGTAGCCCTGCTCGTAGAGCCTGCCGGGGCCGATGTCGCCGGGGTAGGCGGAGCCGAAGATGTTGAGGAGCTGGTATTCGAAGGCGTCCTCCTGGTCGTCGACGGCGTCGTTGTAGGCGTCGAGAGAGGAGTTCTGGTCGCGGAGGAGGCGGTTCATGACGCTGGCCTGGTTGAAGGCGGCCTGGGCGTTGAGGCAGGCGCGAAGGGCGCGCTGGTAGATCTGCTCGTAGTGGGAATCTCCCGACAGGAGGTCGGTGGGGGAGATGTCGAAGGCGATGGCGCCCTTGGCGAGGCCGAGGGGGTTGAGGTGGGCGCACTGGGCGTCGAGGGTGGCCTGGATGTCGATGGCGCTGGAGACGAGTTCGCTTAGCTCGGGGACGGTGGTGCGGTCGATGATCTGGATGCCGGTGTGGGCGGGGTTGGTGTCCACGTCGGGCAGCATGGCGTTGGCGCTGACCCAGTGGAGGTAGGCGCCCTGGCCGGCGCGGGCGGCCCACTCGTCGCTGCCCCAGTGGCGGGTGAGTCCGGTGGCGGAGTTGTATCTGCCGTCGCGCTGGTGGGTCCAGCCGAGGGAGGGGTCGTCGCGGTATCCAGCTCGGGCGGTGATGTCGAGGGTGCGGGCGGCGACGCGGGCGACGTTGGCGGCGGCGGCGGCGAACTTGCGCTCGTCCTGGTAGTCGATCTGGACGGTGAGGCCGAGGATGTCGACGGCCTCGCTGCGGGGGGTCCAGGTGAAGTGGGGCGAGGTGAGGAGCTTGTAGTAGCCGGTGAGGGCGGTGAGGTAGTGGCCGTAGGCGTCGCCGTGGGCCTGGGGGAACATGTGCTGGGCGTCGGCGGCGTCGATGGTGCCGTCGGCGGTGTCGGTGCCGACCTGGTCCTTGATGTCGTAGTTGAGGGCGTAGATGGATTCGCCGGAGTCGATGCCGTTGATGTAATTCCAGAAAAGGCGGTTGTAGGACGGGGCGGTGGTGACGCCGGGGCTGAGGAAATCGTCGCGACCGCGGAGGAGGGCGAGCTCCTCCTCGATCAGGGTGGGGACCTGGCCCTCGAAGGAGAAGCGGGAGGTGTTGACCTCGGTGGCGCCGAGCGGGCCGTCGATGGCGATGGTGGGGTTGTCGGCGTCGTCGGAGGCCTCGTTGCCGAGGGTGATGTAGAGATCGTTGAGGTAGCCGGCGGTGAGGAGCAGGGTGTCGTTGGTGCCGGGGTCGTCGTAGCCGGCGTCGATGGAGAGTTTTTTCGCGCGGTTGAGCAGGGTCTCGTAGATCTCGATGAGGCCGAAGGCGTCGATGTTGTTCAGGTTGAGGGCGACGTCGCCTTCCCAGCGGGTGCCGGCCTGGGTGAGGATGGAGACGTCGGTGGAGACGGGGTTGTTGTAGAGATCGTCGGTGCGCTGGGTGAAGGGGTTGATGCCGTCGAGGGCGCGCTTGATCCAGGACTCGACGAGCTTGGGCGTCATCCAGCGGGACCAATCGGAGCCGGCGACGGTGGAGACGCCGTCCTTGGGGCGGTAGCGGACGGTGAAGTAGTTGTCGCTGAAGACGAGGAGGGGATTGCCCAAGGGGGAGTCGGCGGAGCCGCCGACGATGACGACGTTGGAGAGGGTGCCGTTGGGCTTGATCCACGGGGAGCCGTCGGCGACGACGTGGTCGGTCTCGACGGAGGCGTCGATCTGGAAGTCGAGCGAGGAGGCGACGTTGGCGGCGGCGGCGGTGAAGAGGGCGACCTCGACGCGGTTGTCGCCGACGACGAAGTAGGTCGAGGGGACGGTGTATTGGTAGGCGAGGCCGATCGAGGATAGGCCGGCGCGGGCGTCGGTGGAGACCAGCCCGGCGGGCGTGGCGACGCCGGAGGGGAGGCGCGAGGCGAGGGCGGCGGCGCCGTTGACGTAGAGGATGAACCCGTCGTGGTCGCCGAGCTCGGCGCTGAAGACGACCTGGGCGGGGACGGGGCCGTCGAAATGGATGGCGGCGGCGGCCATGGCGACGGTGGCGGGGTGGCCGGAGGAGGCGTCGTAGGCGGAGTCGCGGACGGCGAAGCTGCGGGGGAACGGGTATTCGGTGGTCGGATACGTCGAGGGCAGCGGGGCGGAGGGGTTGGTGGCGAGCAGCCAGGAATCGGAACCCGCGGCGGGGTCGCCGAGGACGGTGGCGAGGGCGTAGGTGTAGGTGGGGGGCTGGACGCCGTCCTGGGGAGGGGCGTAGCGCCAATCGAACTCGTAGTCGCCGGGGCGGGCGGCGAAGTCGCCGCTGTGGCGGAGGGCGGTCTGCTCGTCGAGGGGGTTGGAGGCGACGAGCGTTTTGAGGTCGCCGGTGTAGAGCTGCGGGGCGACCTGGATGATGTTGACGGAGACGGGGTCGCCCTCGGGGGTGAAGGCCTCGCCGTCGCCGAAGAGGAGGGTGACGAAGCCGGAGCCGGCGCCGGTGGCGGTGAGGGCGTAGCTGTCGACGGCGGTGTCGGAGTCGGTGATGGCGGCGAGGCTGGTGGCGCCGACGGTGACGGTGCGGGCGGAGTCGGCGACGTAGGTGCCGGGCCGGGCGGGGTCCTCGACGAAGGTCTCGACGCGGGTGGAGAGGCCGTCGATGGCGTTATACCACGCCTGGGCGTTTGCGTCGGTGGAGGTGACGATGGCCTTGAGCGAGGCCACGTCCTCGTCGCCGAGGGCGTTGAGGTGGACGTAGTCCTCGCCGGAGATCTCGTCGACGAACTCGCCGACGAGCATGAGGCCGCCGACCTCGCCGAGGGCGGGGTCGAAGTAGAAGCGCTGCTGGAGGTGGGGCGGGAGGAGCTGGAAGTAGGTCTTGCCTCCCTCGGCGGTGGTGGCGGCGGAGGCCGGGAGGGCGGTGAGGCCGACGTTGGCGGCGTTGAGGAGAATGCTCTTGGCGCGGGTGGGATCGTGGAGGGTGACGCTGGGCGTGGTCGTGCCGGCGAGCGCGACGGACTGCTGGTAGAGGACGTGGGCGCTGGTCTGGCCGCGGACGGCGGGGAGGCCGTGGTTGGGCAGCGAGAGGGTTTCGCCGACGCTCATCGACGGTGCGTCGGAGGGCCAGACGGGGAGGTAGGCGACGGTGAGGGGCGTGCCGGCGATGGCGTCGCCGACGAAGGTGCCGTCGGAGTTTTGGGGGCGAAGGTAGGGCAGGATGGTGCCTTCGGCGGGCTGGGCGGAGAGGGACAAGCCCGGGATGAAGAAGCCGGCGCGCATGGTGTAATACCACTGCATGCCGAGGGCGGGGGTGGGCGCGGAGGCGCGAATCCAATCGATTTCGAAGGTTTGGCCGACGGCGCCGACAGGATCGAAGCGGAGGGACGTGATGGTTTTTCCGGCCCAGTTGACCGAGGTGGAGAGCGGGAAGCCGAGGGTCTGCCAATCGCCGGCACCGGTGTAGTTGACGGTCATTACGCGGCCCGAGCCATAGCCGCCGTCCTCGTTGGCCCAGAAGAGCTGGGTGCCGACGTTGGCGGAGGCCCTGAAACGGATTTGGAGGGTGGGAACGTCGTTTCCGGGGAAATGAGGCAGCCCGGAGGTGTAGAACTGGGCGTCTCCGTTGCCGGTGGCCGTGCCGGAGAAGGCGCCGTCGGCCACGGCGAGGGAGCCGATGTTGAGGGACTGGGTCCAATAGCCGCGGGAGCCGGTGTTGAACTCGGTGTTGGCGAGCGGGGCGGAGGAGGGGAGGCCGCTGGTGGACGCGGTGTCGTGGGGGCCGCGGTAGACCCAGTCGTAGCCCTTGCGGTCCTTGTAGGTGAAGGAGGCGTAGGCGGCGGGAGCGCCGGTGGCGAGGGACTCGGGCGGGTAAAGGTCGGCGTCGGGGACGACCTCGAGGTTGCGCGAGAGGCCGGTGGCGGAGTCGACGGGCAGGGGCAGCTTGGGCAGCGGCATCGGCGAGTTGAGGATGGTGCCGGCGGTGACGTCGTAGACGAAGGCGTGGGTGGCGTCTTCGCGAAGGACCTCGTAGGCGGCCATGGCGGGGCGGCCGTCGGCGGTGTCGGTGTATTCGACGAGGACGCGGGGGAGGGAGGTGAAGTCGGAGCCGGTGACGACGTTGAGGTCGTCGCGCAGGGCGTAGGCGCGGCCGCCGAGCATGAGGGCGTGTTCCTCGTTGGGGTTGTAGCCGGGGAGGGTGGCGTCGTTTTGGACGTAGACGAAGCCGGCGGCGGGGCCGGGGGCGAGGTCGCCGGTGCCGGAGTTGGAGGCGAGGACGATCTGGGGATCGTCGGTGCGGTAGGCGACGGTGTAGCGGCCGATCTTGGCGGGGACGTAGAGGTCGGGGAACTGGGACGAGGGGGCGGCGACCCTCTTGAACCACCAGACGGCGAGGGCGGTGGAGCCGTCGGGGGCGGCGTTGACCGGGATGATGGCGCCCTGCTCGGCGGCGGCGACGCCGACGGAGAAGGGATCCTTGTAGGCGCTGGGCGAATACGCGGTGCCGGCGGAGACGTAGCCGGCGAGGGTGTAGTCGGAGGAGGGCGGATCCAGGCGGCGGCCGACGTGGGCGACGCCGGTCAAGGCGGGGCCGCCGTCGCCCTCGAGGAAGCCGTCGCGGCCCTCGGCCTGGGTCATGAGGCGGACATACCAGACGGCGCCGTTGGTGCCGGTGAACTTGAGGAGGGTGCGGTTGAGCTGGTCGCCGCCGAGGGAGACGAGGAGGCGCTGGGAGACGGAGTCGACGGCGGCCTCGTCCTGCTCCTCGTCGTCCTGGTAGATGACGGCGGGGATCTGGCCGCCCTCGAACTTGAGGCCGGTGCCGCTGGCGTCGGTGCTGCCGCCGACGGCGACGGTGTAGTGGGAGAACTGCGACACGTCGTCGGGCCAGACCTGGAGGTATTTGCGGAGGTATTTGGGCCAGTCGAGCTGGAGGCCGGGGGCGAGGCCGGAGTCGGGGGCGATGGCGGCGTCGAGCTGCTCGAGCCAGTAGAAGACGACGCGGTCCTCGATGGTGTTCTCGTGCTCGGCGTAGTAGGCGAGGGAGCCGTCGGGGCGCACGAAGCTGCCGTAATAGGTGACGGAGCTGGAGGAGGAGGTGCTGCTTACCGGCAGGGCGACGAGGGCGGTGTCCTCGGGGAAGGGGCGGATCTCCTCGCCGAGGACGACGGTCTGGGTGGACGGGTCGGCGGACTGGGCGACCTCGACGACGTCGGCGCCGAGGAACTCGTGGGAGCCGTCGTCGCGGAGGGCGCCGAGGTATTCGACGATGATGCGGCCGGAGACGTTGTAGGCGTGGAGCTCGCCGACGCCGTTGGTTTTCTCGAACCAGACGGTGCGGAGCTCGGAGGCCGGCTGGGCGTCGGGGTCGGCGGGCGGGGTGGTGCCGACGGCGACGTATTCGGTCGTGACGGTGGGCGGGAAGACGTTGCTGAAGACCGGATTCACCGTGACGATGCGCCCGCTGGGGATGGTGACGCGGGGGCCGTTGAAGCTTTTTTCCGTCCAGTAGAAGGTGCGGACGGGATTGCTGGTGGCGGAGGAGACGGAGAAA
>CAMLQS010000059.1 GCA_946482165.1 uncultured Verrucomicrobiota bacterium
TCACCAAAAAGAGCGTGGGGCCGAATCGCAGGCCCTCTCCGGTCGGCGCCTCGATTGCGGGACCGCGCACGCGGTGGTTTAGTGGCCTCATGAAAACGAATAAGTGGCTCTTGCTCGCAGGGATGTTCGCCGGCGCCGCGGCCCCCACGACGGCGTTGGCCGCCGAACGCGCCATCGAGGCCGCCGAACTGCCGCCGACCGTAAGGCGGGTGATCAACGACTCCGGGCGGGGAGGACCCGTGAAAAAACTCTCGGTGCGAAACGCCGGGGGACGCACCGTCTACGATGTCGAGTTCGAGCCGAAGAACGGCGTCGCCCAGCGCCTGCGCGTCGCGGAAGACGGCAAGATCCTTGGCGACACGCGAAAGGCCGTAACGACCGGCGCCCACGCCGCCGCGACCAACCCGGATGCGACCGATTCCGCCCGGCCCGTCGTGCCGCTCACGTATCCCGGCATTGGATACCCCTACGAGCCCCTTGCCGTGCCGACCCGGCCGAGGCTGCGTCTCGAAGAGTTGCCACAGGCGGCGCGGGAAACCCTCCGCCGCGAGGCGGGGACCCGTCCCATCGTGGCGATACACAAGGAGACGCTCGACGGGCGAAAGGCCTATGTCGCCCAATTCGGCGAGTCCGGCCGCAACCCGCGCGTCTACGTCGCCGAGAGCGGCGAGGTCGTGCGTCCCACGGAAAAACCGCCCGTGCTCGCGCTCGGCACCACCTTTGACGGCATGCCCGCGCCCGCACGGCAGGCGCTCCGTCGCGAACTGGGCGACGGCGAGATCGTGCGCATCGACAAGGACAAGGAGGGGCGTGGCGAAATCGAAACCTACGAGGTCGAAGTGAAGGACGCCCGCGGCACTTTCCAGGTCCGCGTTTCCGCCGACGGCCGCGTATTCGAAAACACGCGACGAACAAACCACTGATCCCGCCGCAGGCATCGTTGCCCGCGGCGAGTCGTCGCTTTGTCGCGAACCCAGGGCTGTGTCTCGTAAATAAGCCGGCGCATCGCTAAAGCTCTACGAGTGAACCGAGAAAGGGCGCTGGGCCGGCGTTGCCCTCGGCGGCACGGACCTCCGGTCCGCCTCCGCCTCGGTCGTCTTGGCCGAGCATCCTTTCTCGCTCGCGCTGCTCCGGCTTATTTACGAGACACAGCCTCGACCGAGGCGCAAAAAAGCCCGCGCCGGAGAAGGCGCGGGCGGCAGGGCGAAACGGCCGGAGGAGTCCTGCCTTAATCGCGTTTGCGGCGGCGCAGGGCGGCGCCGGCGAGCAGGGCCGCGCCCGCAAGCGCGGCGGACGAGGCGGGCTCCGGAACGGTGGTGACGGCGCGGATCATGGCATCCTTTTGAAAGGTGCTCCCAAACGAGGCGAAAGCGGCCACAGTGCTAGCCGCGGCTGGATTAACGGGATTGATTCCCCCAAAGGCGGCCCAACTACGGGTGCCGCCAACCGCATCGACCATCACAGAGATGTTGCTCCCCTCGGGTTCCTCGTAACCGACGAAAAAGACATCCCCGGGGCTGAGGGTGATGTCGCTCACAAAATTAAACGTCACCGGATCGTTGCTCAACACGCCGGGCATAAACGCCGCCTGGCTATGGATCAAAACCGCGTCGTTGAAGATGCCGTCATTGGTCGGATCGGAATAAACGACCAGATTGAGCGGCTCGCCGGCGGCCAAAGGCTCGGCGGTGCTAAAAACGATTTCGAGGCCCAACAGGGTCGTTTCCCCGCCCACCGCGGTGAATTGGTTTACCACCACGCCGTGGGCGCCGATTTTGACGGCGTTAAGGGCTACCCCGTCGTCCAGTTGATAGTCGGCCGAGGCGAAGGGCGCGAGGGCCAGCGTCGCGGCGGCGGCGATGCCCGAATGACAGGCGCGGATTTTACGAAGAGGCAGTGTGTGCATAGGAGGCGAAGCTGAATTTATGGAGCGGGATTGGATCGCGTCGATTGGAGGGCGGCTCCCGCGGGATTTCCCACAAGAGCGGAACGTGATCTGATCGGAGCGCCGCCTTGATGACGCCCCTTTCCGTGTTGTCAAAATTTAGTTAATACAGGAAATGAGTAGCACTGATCAGCGGCGGCGACGAAGAGCCGCGCAGAGAACCACGCCCGCGCCGAGCACCGCGGAGGACGAGGCCGGTTCGGGGACGGGGGCGTGCCGCCAACCACGAAGGGCAGGGCGACATTCGGCGCGCAGCGCCGCCATCGAGAAGAGCTCCGAAATTTGCGCCAGCGATAGACCGACGGGTATTTCCAGGTCATTGGAGGGACGCCGTCGCGCCCCGGCGCGCAAGCCCCGGCGTCCGCGAGGGCGACAACCGTCACGCGAGCCGGACGCGAACGCGGGAGACGGGGAGGTCGCCCTTCCATTTTAAACAACGGAATGCGAAATGGTATTATACCAGCCGGCTGGTTGCTTTTGGAGGGTGGTGGACGGGCGGGTGGGCAGTGCGCCAGACATCGCTGACACAATCGGCCAAGACATCGCTGACAGGTTGTAGGTATGTATCTGATACAAATTATCGGGGAGGGAGGAGGGAGGGGGCTTTGCTCCCTCCCCCTCACGGATTGAAGGGAAGAGGAGCAGGGCGGAGGGGGAGGTCGTGTTGAAGGTCGATCAGACCGAGCAGGAGCGAGCCGAAGAAGACATGATGGAGGGAGTCGGTCAGCGGCTTGAGGCCGATGCGCAGGCCGGCGAAGGCCCGGCCGACGTGATAGCGGCGGTCGCCGACGGATATCTCGCCTTTGCCGATCGCCTTGCGAACCAGCCAGCCGGCGGGGTAGGCGGGCATGCGAAGACGGAGCGGCCGGGGGCGCCCCGGGCGGTAGCGGCTGGCCGGCGTGCGTTGCCCCAAGGCTTGGTGGGGGCGATGGTGGTTGTAGGTTGGGACGCGAGACACTCCTCCTTTTCCTTTGCGCAAGGCACTTCGCTCCACTCATCGCTTCTCCAAACGCAGCTAAAAGAAAAAACACACCAAACATAAATCCCAACGATCCCCGCTTGACTCCCGGCCATCATAGCAGGGACGCGCCCGCCCACCTTGGGCGGAAGTCTAAATTCTCAGCCGCGGCGGGCGGCGTCGATCGCGGCGACGTCGATTTTGCCCATCTCCATCATCGCGTCGAAGGCGCGCTTGGCCTCGGCGCCGCCTGCGGCCATCGCCTCGATGAGCGTGCGCGGGGTGATCTGCCAGTTGAGCCCCCACTTGTCCTTGCACCACCCGCAGGCGCTTTCCTTGCCGCCGTTGCCGACGATGGCGTTCCAGTAGCGGTCGGTCTCCGCCTGGTTCTCGGTCGCAATCTGGAAGGAGAAAGCCTCGCTATGGGGAAAGATGGGCCCGCCGTTCAGGCCGATGCAGGGAATGCCGAGCACGGTGAATTCGACGGTGAGGACGTCGCCGGCTTTGCCCATGGGATAGTCGCTCGGCGCCTTATGCACCGCGGTAAGGTGGGTATCGGGGAAGGTCGCGGCGTAAAAGCGGGCGGCCTCCTCGGCGTCGTGGTTGAACCAAAGGCAGACCGTGTTTTTTGGGATGGGCTTGTTCATCGGGATACAACGAACGAGACAGGCGCCATCAGACAGGGTTCGTCCTTTCTTGCCTCAGCCGCGGATCGGATCGTCCGCGGATCGGCATCCGCGATAATCCGTGGGACGGAAACCAAGCTGGGCCGGCGTTGACCTCGGCGGCATGGGCGCGCCGGCCCGCCTCCGCCTCGGTCGCCTTGGCCGAGTCAGCCCGGCAGGATTTTTTCCAGCGGCCGCCCCGTGGCGAGGTCGTCGACCAACTTGTCGAGATAACGGATCTCTTTCATCAGCGGATCCTCGATCTCCTCGATGCGCACGCCGCAGACGACGCCCTTCAGAAGCAAACGTTTCGGATTCATCGCCGGGGCTTGCGCGAGAAAAAGTCTCGAAATCCACCTCGGCCGCTAGCTGCCGCCGCCGCCCCGCTTCATCGTAGCCGGTGAGCCAGCAGATGACGCGATCCACCTCGTCTTGTGTGCGTTTCTTCTTTTCCGCCTTCGCCACATAAAGCGGATATACGTTCGAAAACGAAATCGTGAAAATGCGATGCTGGGCCATGGAGAGCGTGGGAATAGACGGATCTGCCGATGGATTTCAGTTCGTCGTTTGCTTCGTGGATTCGATCGCGCCAACCAGCGTGGAAACGAAGGTGTCGAACTCGGCGCGTCTTGGGCCTTCCTTGAAGATCACGAGCGCGGGGACGCCGGCCAAGGTGCGGAAACAGACGTGACGCTGCTTCTTCAAGCCCACGGCAAACGTGAACAATCCGGCGAAGCCGAAGGCGAGGAACGAGCCGGCAAACATCGCAAAAGGATCGGTGCGGGTCAGCTCGACCAGCGCCCAATAGATCGTCCATGGGACGATCATCATCCAAAGCCCGGCTTTAAAGAAGGTGCTTCGCACGGCGACCCGCTCGAAGGCGGGGTCGAGATCCAACAAGCGGAGGGTCGTCTCACCCTCGCTCTGGAGCGTGTCGTTATGCGTCACCTGCACGCGATCCGAGAACAAGCGGTAGGATCGTCGACCGAAGTGGGATTTGTCGGAGTAGGTGGCGAGAGAATCCATCGAGAGGCGGTCAGGCTAAAGGTGGAGAAATGAAACGATCGCAAAGAGGAAGCTTGAGCGAGGGGACCAAGTGGCATTCACACGCATCAGCTCAACCGTAATGCCGAAGCGGTCCATCGTCTGTTTTCGCATTGCCGGGGTCTTCGTTGGATCGTCAATAGCGGCCGCGCAGATGCCAGACGATAGGTGTGATCACGATGGTGAGTCCAACCGCCATCACCAAGTCGTAGGCCAGATACTGCCGGTCGGACGGATATTGCTTTGCGCGCCTTAATGGCCGCACCGAGCCGATCCAGAAAGCAAGCGAGGCGATGAGGAATACGCAGCCGACTTCGCCACCATCGAGCATCATTGCTCCGAGCAGATTCAGCAGGATCGCCGCCCAGCGCGCCGTCTTGATCTCCCGCCGGTAGTATCGGTGCCGGAACATCGTGGCCGAGGGATGGGACGATTCTGAATCAAAGCGTCACCCGCCGAAAGATTCGTCCGCCGTATACACGGCAAGGATACGGAAGGGGCCGGGTTCGGAGAGGGTGAAGCGGCCGGCCTCGAGCAGGGCCTTGGCTTCTTCGAGCGACTCCAGGAGGCAGAATTCGTTCACCTTCATTTCGGCGGCGAGGCCGTTGCAGGAGAGCGGCGAGTGCTCCGGCGAGTTGCCCTGCGAATAGGTGACGACATCGAAGCCGCGAAGAGTCTTGGCCGCGGGTGGTTCGATTCCCAGCGGAAAGGCTGGCTCCGGTCGATACGGCGCCCAGCGGGATTCGGGATCATATTCTTCCTCGAAGCCCTCGTAGTAGAACAAGGTCGTGCCGGTGAGATCGATCTTCCGCTCCGCCGCCACCTCCGCGATGACTCGGGGTGAATCGAAGAACCAATAGCCGTTGTGCTTCCACGCATCGATCCACTTGCCGAAATCCTCGGATATGCAGCCGCTGACGGAGTAGATCTGCGAGACCTGCGGCGCCTTCAGCCACTCCGAACCGGCAGAGACGCGCTTCGCCATGTAGCCGAGCGGGATCATGTGCGTTTCGATGGCGATCTAGCGAAAATCGGCATTCTCCGACCCCGTTGCTCCGACCGCAAGCCGAGGGGGGTTCGGCTATCTTGCGGGCAAGACACAAATAGGCTTCCGCCCCCATACGGCCGGCCAGTCGACTTGCGGGGGTAGCGAGCTCGGAATAAGCCGGGAGGCTTCGGCGAAGCTTCCGAACATGGCTTGTCGCAAGATTTCCGAGGTCGAATCGGGCGTTGGGACCGCCGCGGGATTATCGACGGTGGGATTGTCGAAGGTGAGCGCGGGAGCCGGAGGCGAAGGCAGGTTGTTGGTGGCGGCCAGAGCGCGTTCCGCGATGCGGGTGGCGGCGGCGCGCATTATCCGTTGCTTTACCATGGAGGGCGTCTCTGCGGCGACGGGGTGGGCTCCCGTGTCGTAAGCGACATAGAAGCGCTCGCTTGCGAGCACGCGCGCGGAATCCCCCGCCACCCAATCGACGACCGCCAGTCCCGCCACTCGGTTCTCGGTCGAAACGAGCGCGAAGTGCTGCACGAAAAAACTCAGCGAAGCGGCCTTTGTTGCGCGTCGCGGCAAGCTGCGCGACACGCTGTCGCACATTGCCTCGAGATCTGATCGGCCGAAGTCGGCCATGCGTTCCTCGGCGGTGGGGACTGCGCCGTCGGGCCCTCGGAAGCCGGTCATCCCGAGCCTCAAGGATTTCGTCAAGTCTGCGGTGGTGACCGACGGGGCGAGCGTCAGCCTGGAGCCGCCCGACCTGCCGGTCATGGCGCAGCCCGAGGCGGCCAGCAAAAGGACAGGAGCCAGCAAGGCGGCCAGAAGCGCGGTCGCAGCAGGATGCATCGAACGCAGTTGGCGCGCTCGGCGGCCTGGGCGGCGGACCAGCGGGCGATGAAGGCGGAGACGACCGGGATCGGCGGGGGTGGAGGCGTTCAGGGACGTCGCGGTGGAGTCGGCCATGCCTCGGAGGTTGTTGGAGACGGGGTCGCGCCCGGCAAGAGCCTATCGGGAGAACACCGACGCAGGAGGCGTCGGAATGACCAATGTCCAATGACGAGTGAACGGCGCCGGGCGGGGACGGCGAAATTGGACGGAGACGAGGGAAAGGCGAAGATGAGCGAGCGCAGATTTTGGGCGGTCGGTGGACGGAACGGCGGGCGGTAGGAGTGGTCAGGGTGGATGATGCCTCACATGTTTCGCCCTTCCGGCACTTTCTTCGGAGCTTCGGCGTTGGCTTTGTCGCTCGCGCTTCTGTTCGGCGGCTGCGCCACGAAGGCGAGCCGGTTGCCGCGAAAAGACATGAGCGTGCTGCAACCGGGCGTGGCGCGGGAGGTGGTGATCGAGGAGCTCGGCGCGCCGGCGTCCACCACGAAGAGCCGGGCCGGGAACACGGTGGACGTGTTCACCTTCGCGCAAGGCACGGGCAAGCGGGACAAGGCGCCGCGTCCGGTCGAGCCGGAGCAGGCGGAGGCGACGGAGCTGCTGCTGTTGCTGGAAAAATCGGGGAAGTCGCCACTGAGCGCCTTCGACGGCAAGGAACTCACCGTGCAGGTGAATTACGACGCAGGTCTGCGCGTGAAGGATACGGTGATGCTGCGGATCGACTGAGTGCGGCTCTTGCGCGCAAGATGCCCCACGGCGGGGACCGAGCACCCGCCGTCGGCGCGACGCGGCGCCAGGTGGAAAAGTTCGAGGGGGAAAATCAGAAAACGAGGCGGCGCCAACACGTCCCCAGGAATGCCCGGATCGGCCAGGGGAATTTACCCCAGAGGGTAACCGGGGTGTGCTCGGGCAAAAAATATCGTGGGAAAGAACTCGGCACCCACGCTGGAGCTTTCTGAAACCCACTTTCCATTACCGGCAATGACACGAGAAACTCACCATATCCTTCTCGCCGACGATGACGTCGGCCAGCAATTCCTCTCGAAGCGCGCCCTCGACAAGGCGCTCACGAAGCGCAGCACGATTTCCGCGGTGGCCAGCGGGCGTGAGGCGATCTCCTACATCAAGGGTGAAGGCGAGTATGCGAACCGTGAACTGCATCCCTTTCCCACGATCGTGATCACCGACTTGAACATGCCGGACGGCGATGGCTTCGAGTTGCTGGAGTTCATGCAGGGCAACCAGGAGTGGAGCGTCGTTCCGCGCATCATGATGTCCACCTCGACCGAGGACGACGACGTGCGGGTCGCCTATCTGCTCGGAGTCAGCGCCTATCACGTGAAAGGAAGCGGAAAAGAACTCGACCAAGCCATGGAACGAATCGTCGACTACTGGACCTCCTGCGAGGTGCCGCCGGTCGACCGTTCGGGACAGTTGCTCGTCACGTCCAGCCTTGGCGGGCCCGGAAGGCGCTACCCCCATCAAAAAGGGCGCACGAGGTTGCTTCGCACGCACGGCACCGACAGCGAAGGCGACGCCGCCTGAAACAGTTCCTCGACGCGGGCTGGATGCGCGCCGCCGGTTATGCCGCCGGGACGGACGAGCGCGTGAAGCGGAAACTCGCTCTCGGGATTTCCCGGCGGCGCCAACTTGAGGTAGGGGAACACCTACCGGATGTCGTCCGGGTGAAAGCGCCCCACCTGGGCCGCTGAATTACTATTACGCAACGTGTTTTCCCTGTTTTATTTGGAATCCGCCGAATGATTGTGGCTATTCGGTGCCAACCGGCGGAGTGTGCCCCCCCCCCAGTAATCTTGGCCGTGGACGATGATCCGAATCACCTGATGTTTCTCGATGCGGCTTTCAAATTCATCGGCGCATCGTCGAAGGTCCAAACCGTGTGCGGAGGCGAAGAGGCCATGGCCTACCTGAATGGTGACGGCGACTTCGCGGATCGCGCGCGGTATCCCTATCCGGACGTCCTTCTCGTGGATCTGAAGATGCCCGGCCTCGATGGCTTCACGGTGCTCGAGTTCCTTCGGAAAAAGCCCCGCTCGTCGGTGATCCGGACGGTGGTGCTGTCCGGATCGCAGGACAACGACGACATCAAGAAAGCCTATTGGCTCGGCGCGAGCGGCTACGTGGTGAAGCCGAGTTCGCCCGCCGACTTGCGCAAGGCCGTGAAAACCTTGCACGATTATTGGGTGCTCTGCGAAAGCCCCGAACGTGATCAGGGAGACGAACCGGCCGCGATGGCTTGCTCGCATAAACTCGGCGCCCGCGCCACCGCGGGGATCTTTGACTCGCAATCGGGGGAAGGGCCCTGAGCCTACGATCGCACGGCGGCCGCGCGATCCGCGCCACGTGACCCGGCACGTATGGACATCGCCTCGCTCACTCGGAATCTCATCGCGCGCGAACTCCGCCCGGCGGACGGCGGCGACGCGGAGTGGCGCGCGGCTTTCCGGGTCTGCGAGAGATTCCGGGAACCGCTCTGCGTCCTCGCGGGGCCGGCCGGTTATCGCTCGCTGCTTTCCCGCGCGCTCGCGCTCGCGCGGCCCCGGGAGCCTTGGCTCAACGACGTGACATGCGGCCCCGACGGCGCGCTCAAGATCACCGCCGAGCCCGCGGCGTCGGGCGACGCCGAGGCTGCGGCGCAGGGCGCGGAGATCCTCGTCATCGAGCTGCTCGGCCTGCTCTCCACCCTGATCGGCGACACGCTCACGCTGCGGCTGGTGCGCAACGTGTGGCCCGACGCAGACCCGACCTTTTCCAAATCAGTCACGGACCAGTCATGAACACAAACATACCGATAACGCCTATTCCCCAGGCTACCCCAGGTCCGCACGGCGGCGACCCCGGCAAAGTGCGCATTCGTCAGCTTCCGACCGGTGCTCGCGGTCTCGACGAGATCCTGGGCGGCGGCCTGCCGGAATTCTCGTTCAACATCATCGCGGGCGCGCCCGGCTGCGGAAAAACGACGCTCGCGCACCAGATCGTCTTCGCCAACGCCACGGCCGAGCGGCCGGCGCTCTACTTCACGGTGCTCGGAGAGCCTGCGATCAAGATGCTCCGCTACCAGCAGCAGTATTCCTTCTTCGACCAGACGAAGCTAGAGCGCGCGATCCGCTTCATCAACCTGAGCCAAGTCGTGGTGGAGAAGGATTTCGAAGCGGTGCTCGAGGCCATCTCCCGCGAGGTGGAGAAGTCAACCCCGGGCATAGTCGTGGTGGACTCCTTTCGCACCGTGCTGCGCAAGAAGCCGGACGCACCCTCCGGCGAGATGGAGATGCAATCCTTCACCCAGCGGCTCGCCCTCCTGCTCACGAGCTACCAGGCGACGACTTTTCTCCTCGGCGAATACACGGAAGGCGAGATGCGCGACAACCCGGTGTTCACGGTCAGCGACGGGCTTTTTCTGCTCTCGCAGGCGACCGAGCGAAACTCCGTCGTGCGCAAGCTCCAGATCCTGAAGCTGCGCGGCCAGGCATCGGTGCCCGGGCTCCATACCGTCCGCATCGGCGGCTACGGGCTGCAGGCTTTCTCGCGCACGCTGGGCCTCGGCGTGGAGCCGCCGCGGGCATCCGGCGGACGTCGGCTTTCGATCGGCATCGAAGAACTGGATGCGATGATGGGCGGCGGCATACCCGAGGGCGACAGCATGCTCGTCGCCGGCCCCTCGGGCACGGGGAAATCCGTGATCGCGACCCAGTTCATCGCGGCGGGGCTGCGCGTCGGCGAGCCGGGGGTCATCGTGGTTTTCGAGGAGCGCCCGGCCAAATACGCCGCGCGCGCGGCCGGTCTCGGGATCGATCTGACCACCGCGCAACGCGAGGGCCGGCTGGAAATTCTTTATCTCCGTCCGCTCGACCTCTCGGTCGACGAGACGATGCTCGAGATCCTGGAGGCGGTGCGCCGCACGGGCGCGCGCCGGGTCGTGATCGACTCGCTTGTGGGCTTCGAGATGGCGCTGGCGCCGGGTTTTCGCGCCGACTACCGCGAGTCTCTCTACCGCATGATCGCGGCGCTTACCGGCGTCGGCGTGACGATCATCAGCACCGTCGAGGTCGCGGATTCGTTCACCGCCTTTCATTTCAGCCACTACGCGGTCTCCTTCCTCACCGACGACATCGTGCGCCTGCGCTACGTGGAAATCGAGGGGCAGCTCAGGAAAATCCTCGTCGTGGTGAAAATGCGCGGCGGCGAGCACAGCAAGGACGTGCGGGAATACGTCATCGACCAGCGCGGCATGGTGATCGCGGGCGCGCGCCGCACCGACTACGCCGCGCTGACCTGCGGGTTGCCCCGGCGCATCGAAAACGGTGGCGGCCCGGCGTCCGCGCCGGAGGGGGCCGGCTAGAATTCGGAGATCCGTCAGGAGCCCGCGCTTCATCGATCGTCGTCCGGCGCCGCAGTTCGGGCCCGCTCCGCTCGCGATGGTCGAGCTGGCGGGGCGGGAGCGCCGCGTGCGTCTCGTGAACGACGCATTTTGCCGGGTGGCGGGCGAGGATCGCGAGGCGCTGATGGGGCGGCGCTTCAGCGAGCTGGTGGCGAACGAGGAAATTTGCGCCCCGCCGCTCAATCAAGTTTACTAGATCGGGG
The DNA here is from genome assembly GCA_946482165.1 of uncultured Verrucomicrobiota bacterium. Next base: position 11,091 of record CAMLQS010000059.1, read on the forward strand.
AACGGCCGCGTCTCCGCCGAGCGCGGCATCAGGAGAACCGAAGTATTTTTGGATATATGCGCTGTGGCCGGAGCGTGATCCGAAGGCGCCGCCCGCGGGGTGATAATCCGCATGGCGCGCTTCGCGGACACGCGCCGGGACGTCGCCGAGATGAACGAGGCCCTGCTGATCGGCGCGCTGCGTCAGCATGAATTGCGCGAGGCTTCGGAGACTGCAAACGCCACCCTCGAGGCGGCGGTCGCGGCCGGACGGTCGAGGACCGGATACCGGCAATGAGTGGTGCCACGGGGTGGATCTGGCGCTCGGGGAAAAAGACTCGGTCGCGCGCTTGTTTTCGCGCGCGAGAGTTTCAAAGGTCGAGGCACCATGAAATCCGTTCACGCGCTTCGTTTGGTCGCCGCTCCTGCTCTGGCTCTTGTTTTCGGGCTTTCCTTTTCGCTCTCCGCCTCGGCGGTTGGGGGGGAAGTCAAGGCCACGACCGCGGCCAGCGAGGCTTGCGCCGAGTGCAGTTGCGAGGTGACGGAGCCGGCGGCGGCGAAGGCCGTGGGCGGCGGCGGAAAATCCTCGCGCCAACACGCCCAGGCGAAGTCCGCGAAGCGCGCGGCGGACAAAGCCGCGGAGGAAAAGGCGGAAGTTCGCGCCGCGAAGATCAAAGCCGGCGAAAAGCCCGCCGAGGAGCCAAAGGCCTGGGTCTGGAAACACCGCGCGGTGCGCCACAAGCAGACCATGCCGGCGGCGCCGACGCTGAGCGAAACGAAGTAAGGCCAGTTCAGACAAAACCGTGGTGGTAGGCAGGGCGGGACCGCTGGGCCCGCCGAGAGGTCAAGAGAGCAACTGTAACCACTCCGGGCGGTCGCGCCCTACGGGCTGATCTCGGCGAGAATCTCGGCGGCAGAGCGACCCTGTGCGCGGAGGGTGGCGAGCGAGAGGGCGTCGTGGCGCTTGGCGAGGCGGACGCCGTGCTCGTCGGTGAAAAGCGGCGCGTGGTGGTAGGCGGGCAGGGGAGCGCCGAGGGCCTCGAGGAGAAGTATTTGGCGGAAGGTCGAACGAATGAGATCGGCGCCGCGCACCACCTCGGTGATGCCGAACTCGGCGTCGTCGACCGCGCAGGCGAGTTGGTAGCTCGGAAAGCCGTCTTTTCGCCAAACGAGGAAGTCGCTGAAATCGCGCCCGCAGGTGGCGACTTGCGGGCCGTAGTGGCCGTCGGTGAAGGCGAGTGCGCGGCCGTCGGGCACGCGGAAGCGCCAGTTGGTCGCCAAGCCGGCGGCGTCGAGCGGCGGGAGCGGAGCGTCGACGGGCGGACGCCAGGCGACGGGGTAAAGCGGCTCGTCGTCGGCGGGCGGATGAGCCGCGGGCGTGAGGCCCGGGCCACTCCATGTCCCGGCGCCTTCGTGGGGAGCGGAGAGGGCGCCGGCGAGATCCTTGCGCGAACGATAGCAGGGGAACACGAGGCCGGCGGCGTGGAGGCGGGCGAGGGCGGCGCGATAGCGGTCGAGCCGCGTGGACTGGACGATGAGCGGTTCCTCCCAACGGAAGCCGAGCCAGGCGAGGTCCCCGAGCGCGGCGGCGGCAAACTCGGGGCGGCAGCGGGCGGTATCGAGATCATCGATACGCATGAGGAGGCGTCCTCCGGCGTCCCGGGCTCGGGCGGCCGCGAGGGCGAAGGTGCGTGCGTGGCCGAGGTGCAAGCGACCGGTGGGCGAGGGCGCGAGGCGGCCGACATAGGGCGGGGGAGCGGGAGGCGGGGAGAGGGAATCGAGGCGCGCGGGCACGGGGTGACCAAAAGACGAAGGAAGGCGGGTCGGAAGACAGAAGTCGGAGCCGGGGTATCCGATCCCATCCGCGCCCCCCCGTGGTTAACCTTCGCGTGTTCGGAGCGTCGCCGCCTTCGGGGGCGCGTCCGTGAAGGCGCGGGGCGGGGGCCCCACCCGGAGCGGGGCGCGCGGCCGGATTTGGACGCGATCAAGGGCGTGTTAAGTTGAACACAAACCCACTCTACCCATGGCCTACGATTCCCCCGCCGACAAACAACTCATCGCCTGGCTCAACGACGCCTACTCGATGGAGCACAGCCTCGCCAAAGTCCTCGAAAACCACGCCGACGACGCGAAAGACCTGCCCGATGTTCGCGAAAAGGACATGCAGCATCTCTACGAGACGCGGCGGCATGCGGACAAGATCGAGCAATGCCTGGGTTACCTCGGCGAGAAGCCGTCCGCGGTGAAGGGCATGATGGGGACGGTAATGGGCAAGGTCCAGGGAGCGGCCACCGGACTGTTCGGCGACGAGATCATGAAGAACTTCATTTCCGACTACGCGATGGAGCACTTCGAGATCGCGTGTTACCGCTCGCTGATCGCGGCGGCGGACGAGGCCGGGCGTCCGGAGATCGTGAAGCTCTGCGAGGAGATCTTGCGCGAGGAGGAAGCGATGGCGCGCTGGCTCGAGCAACGCATTCCGGACGTGGCCAGGATGACGCTCCTGCAGGCGCCAGCGGCAAGGTGACGGGACGCGGGCCGGGAGAGGGGGCGGGCGCTCCCGTTTTCCGCCCTTGCAGGGATCGGGCGGGGGCGGTGTGTTTGGCGGCTTTCCTCTTCGCAACCATGTCCGCCCTCGACGCCGTCAAAGCCCTGATCCCGCATCGTCCGCCGTTCCTGTTCGTGGACGAGATCGTCTCCGAGAGCGCGGAAGGGCTGGTGGCAAAGCGCACTTGGCGCGCGGACGAGGATTTTTATAGCGGCCACTACCCGAACGCTCCCATCACGCCGGGAGTGCTGCTGTGCGAGGCGGTTTTCCAGACCGGCGCGCTCTATATGGCGAAACAGGCGCAGGCGGCCGGCGCGGCGCCGGGCTCGGGCGTCCCGCTGCTCTCGAAGATCTCGGACGTGCGTTTCCGCACCCCGATCTATCCGGGCGACACGATCCTGATCGAGGTAAAGAAAAAGGAGGTCGTGGCCGGCTTCACGATGATGAGCGGCGCGATCAAGAAGGCGGACGGCGCTCGCGTGATGAACGTGGACTTCACGGTCGCGTGGAAGACGCCGGAGGGGCAGCAAACGACCACGGCGGTGCCGGCGGCGTCCCAGGCCCAGCAGGCGCAACAGTAACCGCGAGCGAAGGCGATTCCGATGCCCGACTTTCTCCAGCTCACCGGAAAGACCATTCTCGTGCAGGGCGTGGCCAACCGCAAAAGCGTGGCCTGGCATGTGGCGAAAACGCTCGAAGAGCAGGGCGCGCGCGTGGTCTACGCGGTGCGCTCCGAGGCGCGCAAAAAATCGCTCGAGACGCTGCTGGCCGGGAAACCGGTTTTCGTGTGCGACGTGGAGGAGGAAGGCGCGGCGGCGCGGCTGGCGGGCGAAGTGGCGGCGGCGGGGCTCGCGCCGCTGCACGGGCTGGTTCACTCGATCGCCTTTGCGAACTACGCGGAAGGGTTTAAGCCCTTTCACGAGACGAAGCGGAAAGACTTTCTCCAGGCGACCGCGATCTCGGCCTTCTCGCTGGTCGAGCTGGCGAACGCCTTTAAACCGCATTTCGCGAAAAACGCCTCGGTGGTGACGATCGGCATCTCGTCGCTGCTCGTGACGCCCGACAACTACGGCTACATGGGCCCGATCAAGGCGGCGCTGGAGTCGGCGACGCGATTCCTTGCGAAGAGTTTCTCGACCGAGCCGGCGGTGAGCGAGGTGCGTTTCAACGTGATCGGCGCGGGTCCCCTCAAGACGAGCGCCTCGGCGGGCATCCCGGGCTACCTGGAGAGTTATCTCTACGCGGAAAAATTGACCTTCCGTAAGCGCAACCTCTCGACGCAAGAGGTGGCGGACCCGGCGGTCTATCTGCTGAGCGAGCGAAGCAGCGGCATCAACGGCACGACGCTCACGATCGACGCCGGGCTGGGCTCGAACTATTTCGACAAAGACATCATCCGGCTGGCGATGCGGATGGAAACCAAGCCGCCCGCGGCGGCGGCGCAGGGCTGATCCGGCCGACGCGAAGACACGAGCGGCGCGCAAAGGGCGAAGACATGAAGTTTCAACACACCGTCATCGAATCGTTGGCCACGGCGCTGCCGGCGGAGGTGCTGACCTCGGCCGAGATCGAGCGCCGGCTCGCGCCGCTTTATCAGCGGCTGCGCCTGCCGGAGGGGCGGCTCGAGTTGATGACGGGGATCCGCGAACGCCGCGTGTGGCCGGCGGGGACGCGGCCCTCGGACGCCTCGGCGGCGGCGGGGCGGGCGGCGTTGGCGCAGTCGGCCCTCCGCGCCGACCAGGTGGAGTTGTTTATCCACGCGGCGGTGTGCCGCGACATGCTGGAGCCGGCGACGGCGAGTTTCGCGCACCGCAAGATCGGGCTGCCGGCGACGGCGCAAATTTTCGACCTTTCGAACGCGTGCCTTGGCTGGCTCAACGCGCTGACGGTGGCGGCCGGCCTGATCGAGAGCGGACAAATCCGCTGCGCGCTCGTGTGCTCGGGCGAGAACGGCGGGCCGCTGGTGGAGCAGACCTTGAAGACGCTGCTCACGGCGCCGCTCGACCGAAACGGTATCAAACCCTTCTTCGCAAATCTGACGATCGGCTCGGGCGCGGTGGCGGCGGTGCTTTGCCACGAATCGTTGCTGCCGGCCGGCGCGCGGGCGCATCGGCTGCGCGGCGGCGTGGCGCGCGCGGCGACGGCGCACAGCGAACTTTGCCAAGGCGACACGCACGGGGCGGACGCGCTGGCGATGCAGACCGACAGCGAGGCGCTGCTCGTGGCGGGCATCGAGCTGGCGAGAGAGACCTGGGCGGCGTTCACGGAAGAGTTTGGCGCCGGGTTTGACCGCACGATCTGCCACCAGGTGGGCAGCACGCACCGGCGGAAACTCTACGAAGCGCTGGGGCTCGATCTGGCGAAGGATTTTTCGACCTTCGAGACGTTGGGCAACACGGGCTCGGTGGCGCTGCCCGCGACCCTGGCCGGCGCGGTGGAGGCGGGCGCGGTGAAGGCCGGCGACCGCGTGGCGCTGCTCGGCATCGGCAGCGGGCTGAACTCGCTGATGCTGGCGGTGGACTGGTGAACGAAGATGAAACCGCTAAATGACGCTAAAGGCCGCTAAATCCGAAACGCCGTTTCACCTCGTCCACATGTTCTCATTTTTTAGCGCAACTTAGCGAAATTTAGCGGTCCCTTTCCATTTCCGTGACTTCACCTGTGTCCGCTCTCTCGTCCGTCCCCGACTGGCTCCAGCCGCTCTATCCCTTTACGCCGAAGCGTTTCGCCACGCCCGGCGGCGCGCAGATGAGCTACCTCGACGAGGGCGCGAGCGCGAGCGACGGGGAGGCGGTGCTGATGCTGCACGGCAACCCGACCTGGTCGTTCTACTACCGCGAACTCGTGAAGCGGCTGTCCCCGGGCTTTCGCTGCGTGGCGCCGGATCATGTGGGCATGGGGCTTTCGGAGAAGCCGGAGAATTACCGCTACACGCTCCAGCAGCGCATCGACGACGTGGCGGCGCTGGTCGAAAAGCTCGGCCTCAGGCGCGTGCATCTGGTCGTCCACGACTGGGGCGGCGCGATCGGTTTCGGCTTCGCGGCGCGCCGGCCGGAACTGATCGGGCGTATCGTTGTTCTCAATACGGGGGCCTTTCCGTCGAAGCGCATCCCGGCGCGGATCGCCCTGTGCAAGACGCGCTTTCCGGGCACGGCGCTGGTGCGCGGGCTGAACGGCTTCGCGGGGCCGGCGGCATGGATGGCGATGAGCCGTCGCTCGCTCTCGGCGGACGAAAAACGCGGTTACCTGCTGCCTTACGACTCGTGGGCGAACCGCGTGGCGGTCGACGCCTTCGTGAAGGACATCCCGATGGACGAGTCCCACCCGAGCCGGGCCGCGCTCGAAAAGGCGGCGGCGGGCATCGGGAAGTTTCGCGGGAACCCGGTTCTGATCGTGTGGGGCGGCCGCGATTTTTGTTTTAACGACGATTTCTACGCGGAGTGGCGCAAGCGCCTGCCGGAGTCGGACGCGCTCTATATCGCGGACGCCGGCCACTACGTGATCGACGACGCCCGCGACGAAGCGCTGGAGCGGATCGAGAAATTTTTCGGGCTGGCGAGCTGAGCCGCGGCATGGTCGCGCCCGTTTCAAGGGCGCGCACGCCCTTGAGCGAGGCTTGCGCTCAGGCGCGGCCGTAGAGTTCGCCGAGGTCCTGGAGATAGGGGGCCGACTGCTTCCGGAGCGCCTCGAGCTGGGCTTCGGAGTAGCGCCATTGCCAGTTTCCGGCCGCGACGCCTGGCGTGTTGAACCGCGCCTCGGCGCCCAGGCTCAGGAGGTCCTGGAGCGGCAAGATGGCGAGGCGGCTCACGGCGGCGTAGGCGGCGCGGATGAAATCCCAGCCGACCTCGCGGCCGTCGACGCGGAAATAGCGGCGAACATGGTCCTGCTCCTTGGCGGAGGCGGCGCGATACCACCCGAGGGAGGTATCGTTGTCGTGCGTGCCCGGATACACGACGGCGTTGGCGACGAGATTGTGCGGCAGGTAGAGGTTCGAGGCTTCGCCGCCGAAGGCGAACTGCAGGATGGTCATGCCCGGGAGGCCGCAGGCGTCGCGCAGCTCGCGCACGCTGTCGAAGAGGTCGCCAAGGTCCTCGGCGATGAGGCGGGCGTCGGGCAGGGCGCCCTTGATCGCCTGGAAAAAGGCGAGGCCGGGGCCTTGTTTCCATTCGCCGTTTTTGGCGGTCTCGGAGCCGGCGGGAATGGACCAGTAGGTGTCGAAGGCGCGGAAGTGGTCGATGCGGACGATGTCGCAAAGCGTGAAGTTGGCGCGGAGTCGCTCGATCCACCAACCGTAGCTTTCCGAGGCGTGTTTTTCCCAATCGTAGAGCGGGTTGCCCCAGAGTTGGCCGTCGGCGGAGAAGTAGTCGGGCGGAACCCCGGCGACGGCGAGCGGCTCGCCGCTTTCCTGGTCGATCTGGAACATCTCGGGTCGAGACCAGACGTCGGCGGAATCGCGCGCGACAAAGATGGGGGCGTCGCCGATAAGCGTGATGCCGCGTTCTCGGGCCGCGTTGCGGAGCAGGGCCCATTGGCCGAAGAAAAGATATTGGAAAAAGGCGTGGGCCTCGGCGCGGGCGGTGACGGAAGCGGGCAGGGCGCTTTGGCGGGCGCGGGCAAGAAACCGGTGTTCGGCCGGCCACTGCCACCAAGGCCGGCCGGAGTGGTGGTCCTTGAGGGCGAGGAAAAGCGCATAGCCCTCGAGCCAGGCGGCGTGGGCCTTGCGGAAGGCGGCGAAATCGCCGTAGGGCAAGCCGGCGAAGCGGCGGGCCTTGGCGGCTTCGAAGGCGCGAAAGAGGACGGGCCACTTGGTCACGTAGAGCCAACCGTAGTCGACGTGGTCGCGGGGCAGGCGGCGCAATTCGCCCAGATCGCCATCGGCCAACAAGCCGGCGTCGACCAAGGCGGCGAGATCGACGAGGTAGGGATTCCCGGCGAAGGCCGAGAAACACTGATAAGGCGAATCGCCATAGCCGGTGGGGCCGACGGGGCAGACTTGCCAGTGGCTGATGCCGGCGGCGTTGAGGAAATCGAGAAACCGGAGGGTGTGCCGGTCGAGAACGCCTATGCCTTGGTCGCCGGGGAGGGAGGTCGGATGCAAAAGCAGCCCGGCAGCACGGTTTTTCAACCAATTGAAAAGCGGGGGGGATGACGGCGCCAAACTCCCGGAAACTTGATTAGACATAATATTTATTGTGCGATGGATTGGCTGGTCTCGGTAAAAGGTCTGAGATGACGGGCC
>CAMLQS010000060.1 GCA_946482165.1 uncultured Verrucomicrobiota bacterium
CCGGCCAGGACCAGGGCCGCTCCGGCCCGGTTGGCGGCGGAGACGCCCGTGCTGGCCGGCGTGGCGCCCAGACGGAAATCGATCTCGCGGTAAAGGCCGGTGCGGGCGTGGTTGAATTCCGGATACCAAGCCAGCAGATCGTGATTGTAGCACCAGGTGCGGACCAGGTCGCGGAGGCCGAAGCCGCTCGCCAGAAGCGTCTTTTCCAGCGCGCGAAAGGCCTGCGTCGTCTGCGCCCCTGGGCTCGCGCCGGGATCGTTCGGGAGCGATTCGCCGACCCAGCAGAGCTCGGCGCGTCCGAGTCGGTAGCGCGAGGCGACCGCGCGTCCGCCGACGATCACCCGCTCGATCTCTCCCCCGGCCAGCGCAAAGGCCTGCGCGCCCGCCAACGGCGCGCAGTGGCAGCCCGCGCCCTCGATCCACAGCATCGGCCACTCGGTCTCGCCCAGCGCGGCCCGCAACGCCGCCTCGATTCCGGCGCCGGCGTCGAGGGAGCCGAAGAGCATGAGGCCGATGATCCGCGCGCCGGCCTTGTGCAGTCCCCGCGCGAGGCGGCTCAGCACGGCGACCGGCGGCTCGCCGGGAAGGGAGCGCTCGGTGAGGACCAGCTCGCGCGCCGGACCGGGCTGCTCCGTCGGCGGCCGCGGGATGGCGGGGGCGGGGCGGGGGAAGATTTCGGGGTGCATGGGGCCGCTGACGCGCGAGCTTGGGGCGGGGTTTCCGATTTGGCAGCCGCCGCGGGAGCGGCGGCGCCGTGTAGTATGACGCGCGATGACCTCGATAAGGGCGGCTGGAAACGACGCGAGGGGCGTAGTCGCGGCCGTCCTCGCGACGTCTCCACTCCATACCCTTCTTGCATGGCCCTCGCGCGTTCGCTCCTTGGCTCGATTTTGTTGGCGGCGTTGTCGCCGGCCGGCGCTTCCCCGTCCGCGGTGGACGACGCCCGCCCGTTCGAGGCGCCGTCGCTGACGATTCCCGGGACGTCGCCGGATCGCCCGGTGGAAGCAAGGCTGCGAGCCGAGGGGATGGCGCCGGCTCCCCTTTGCTCCGACGCGGTGTTCGTCCGTCGGGCTTTCATCGATACAATCGGAACGCTGCCGACCGCCGGCGAGGCGGGGGATTTCCTCTCCGACCCGGCCCCGGACAAGCGGGCGCGGCTGGTCGACCGTTTGCTCGGGCGCCCCGAATACGCCGATTACTGGGCGATGCGCTGGGGCGATCTGCTGCGGGTGAAGGCGGAGTTTCCGATCAACCTCTGGCCCAACGCGGCGCAGGTCTACCACCGCTGGATCGTGCAGGCGCTGCGCGAGAACCGCCGCGCCGACGTCTTTGCGCGCGAGCTGCTCGTCGCCACCGGGAGCAACTTTCGCTCCGGTCCGGCGAATTTCCACCGCGCCGTGCAAGGGCGCGATCCCGAGACGCTGGCCCGCGCCGTCGCGCTCACCTTCTGGGGCGTGCGGATGGAGAACTGGCCGCCCGCGCGCAGGGACGGGATCGCCGGATTTTTCACCGGTCTGCGCAACAAATCCACCGGCGAGTGGAAGGAGGAGATAGTATATCTCGATCCGTTCGCGGCGACGGACCCGGCCCGGCCCCCGATCTTCCCCGACGGACGGCCCGCGGAAATCGCCGAGGGTTCCGATCCCCGCGCCTCGCTCGCCGACTGGATGCTCGATCCCCGGCATCCGTGGTTCGCGCGTTCTCTCGCAAATCGCTCCTGGGCCTGGTTCCTCGGGCGCGGCGTCGTGCACGAGCCGGACGATTTTCGCACCGACAACCCGCCCTCGAATCCGGAGCTGCTGGCCTGCCTCGAACGCGAGTTCATCGCGTCGGGCTACGACTTGAAGGCGTTGTTCCGGCTGATCCTGAATTCCCGCGCCTACCAGCGTTCCTCGCTGCCGCCCGCCGGGGTCGACGCCGAGCGAGCCTGGGCCGTCCACGCCTGCTACCCGCCGCGCCGCCTCGAGGCGGAGGTGTTGTCCGACGCGCTCAACCAGATCACCGGCGCCGGCGACACCTACGTCAGCCCGATTCCCGAGCCTTTCACCTTCGTGCCGGCCGACATTCGCGCCATCGCGCTGCCCGACGGCAGCATCACCGGCGTGCTTTTGGAAAAGTTCGGGCGCTCGCCGCGCGACAGCGGCCTGGAGGCCGAGCGCGACAACACGATCAACGCCGCCCAGCGTCTGCACCTGCTCAACTCGACCCATGTGCTGCGCAAACTGGAGAAGGGCCCGGCGATGCGCGCCCTGCTCAAGCCCGGCGGACGCGGCGCCGAATCGCCCGTGGACCGGCTCTATCTGACGATCCTCTCGCGCCGGCCGACGGACGGGGAGCGTGCGCGCCACATCGAGGCCGCCGCGGGCAAACGGGAAACGCCGGAGGACCTAGCCTGGGCCTTGGTCAACACCTCCGAGTTTCTCTACCGGCACTGATCTTCCCCCGGCCATGCACACCGTTTTCCCGCCGCGCTTCACGGACCCGCTTTCGTCCTCCCCGGCCTTTCGGCCGATGAGTCGCCGCGAGGCGATCCTCACCGGATTGCTGGCGGCGGGCGGCCTGGCGTTGCCGCGTCTCGGATCGCAGCCGGGCCCCGCGCCCGACGCCGCGCCGGCTCCCGGGCCCTCGCTACTCCCGGCGCCTAAGGCAAAAGCGGTCATCCAGATCTGGCTCTGGGGCGGACCGGCCCATCTCGACACCTTCGATCCCAAGCCCGAAGCGGGGCCGGACTACTGCGGTCCCTTCACCAAGCCGATCGAGACGAACGTGCCCGGCATCCGCATCTGCGAGATGCTTCCGTTGCTCGCCAAGCAGGCGGACAAATACTCGCTCGTCCGCGGACTCACCCATGGCGTGAACGCCCACGAGACCGCCGCCTACATCGTGCAGACCGGCCACCCGGCCGGCGAGCGGGACGTGTTTCCCGCCCTCGGCGCGGTCGTGTCTCTCTTCAAGGGCCGGGCCGCCGGCTACACCGGGCTCCTGCCGCCCTACATCGTGCTCACCGAGCCGCAGGGCCGTTTCTCCGAGGCTGGGTTCCTCGGGCCTCGTTACAAGCCCTTCGCCACCGGAGGCGATCCCGCGGCGGAGCGCTTCCTTGTCGAGGGCGTGGTCTCGCCGCGCCTGAGCGAGGAGCGCTTGCGCGAGCGGCGGGAACTCCTCGGGCGGGCGGACGCCTTTGGCGCCGTCCTTCGCGCCCGCGCACCCGGCGCGCTCGCCGGCTTCGACCAGGCCGGCGAGGAGGCCTACGAAATGATTCTCGGCGAGACGGGAAAGGTCTTCGACCTGCGCCAGGAGCCGGACGCGATGCGCGAGCGCTATGGACGCAACACCTGCGGACAATCCTGCCTCGTGGCGCGGCGACTGGTGGAGCGCGGCGTGCCCTATGTCACCGTCAACGTGAAAGGCTGGGACACGCACAAGCAGCATTTTCAAGCCATGCGGCGCAAGCTGCCGGAGCTCGACCAGGCGGTGAGCGCGCTGCTGGAAGACCTCGCGCGGCTAGGACTGCTCGGCTCGACCATCGTCTGGGTGGGCGGCGAGTTCAGCCGCACCCCCAAGGTGCAGGCCGAGGCCCCGTGGAACGGCGGGCGCAACCACTACGGCAAGGCGTTCTCCGCGCTTCTGGCGGGTGGCGGGTTGCGCGGCGGCCAGGTGGTCGGAGCGACCGACGCGCGCGGCGAGGAAGTGATCGAGCGCCCGGCGCATCCCGCAGATTTGCTGGAGACGATCTACGCGCAGCTCGGCATCGACCCGTCGGCACGGTTGCCGCACCCGGAAGGCCGCGACGCGCGCGTGCTGCCGACTCTCGCCGATCTGCCGCAACGCCGCGGCGTCCTGCGCGAAATCATGTGAACCCGCCGCCCATGTCCTCGCTTCGTTTGCTTAAAAAAATACGCGTCGCGGGTCTCCGCCTCGGGCTCGTGTTCGCCGCAACGTCCGCGTCCGCGGCGCCGCCTCCGGCCAAAGGACCGCAGCCGGCCTACGTCTACCCGGCGGGGGCGCGGCGCGGCCAAACGCTGAAGGTGGTCGTCGGCGGCCGCCAGTTGCAGGGCGTGCAGGAGGCCGTCATTTCCGGCGGCGGCGTGACCGCGCGCGTGCTGGCGCACGAGCGCCCGCTGCGGCCCGAGGAGAGGAATAGGATGAAGGAGGAGCTGGCGGAGCTGAAGAAAAGCGGGGCGTCCCCCGCGCCCGGGCGGGTCGCCGAGCTCGAGAGCCGGCTGGCAAGCCGGAGCGGCGGCGCGTTGCCGCCGGCCTTGCCGGAAGCGGTGACGCTCGAGCTGAGCGTCGCGCCAGACGCCGAGCCCGGCCGGCGCGACCTGCGCCTTCGCGCACGCGACGGCCTGGCCGCGCCCCTCGTGTTCGTGATTGGCGATCTGCCGGAGTCGTCGTTTCCGGCCGTGACGGCGATCACGCCGCGTCCGGAGCCCGGCTCGCTCCGGGCGCTCGCGCAGGCCGCGGGCGCGGAGCTGCGCGTGACGCCGCCCGTGATGGTCAACGGCCAGATACTCGCGGGCGAGTCGGACCGCGTCCGCTTCGCCGGGAAAGCGGGCGCGCGGCTCGTCGTCGCCGTGCATGCGCGGGCGCTGATCCCCTATCTGGCCGACGCGGTGCCGGGCTGGTTTCAGGCGACGGCGAGCCTGCTGGACGCCGCGGGGCGGGAGCTCGCGTTCGCCGACGATTTCCGGTTTCAGCCCGACCCGGTGCTGGCGTTCCGATTGCCGGCCGACGGCGACTACACCCTCGTTTTGCGAGACGCCCTCTACCGCGGGCGCGAGGATTTCGTGTATCGGGTGGCGATCGGGGAGCTGCCCTTCGTGGCGGGGGTGTTTCCCCTCGGCGGCCGGGCGGGCGCGGAGCAGGAATTCGCGCTAAACGGCTGGAATCTTCCGGCGCCGCGGAGACTCGCGCGCTTGCCGGAGGACGTGGGCGTCGTGCCGCTCGAACTCGGGCCTTGTCTGGCGGCGACCGGCGAGGTCGAGGTCGAGGCCGACGATCTTCCGGAGTGGCACGAGACGGCCGGCGACGGCGGCGCGCAGCCTATCGACGTTCCCGCCGTGGTCAACGGCCGGATCGAGCGTCCCGGAGACGTGGACGAGATTTCTTTTTATGCGGAAGCGGGCGCTTCGCTCGTGGTCGAGGTCGTCGCGCGCCGGCTCCGTTCCCCCCTCGACGGGGTGCTGCAAGTGTTCGGGCCCGACGGCAAGGTCGTGGCGACGAGCGACGACTGCGAGGACAAGTCGGACGGCATCTCCACCCACCACGCGGATCCACGGGTCGCCTTCGTCGCGCCGGCCGAGGGACGCCATCGCGTGCGCCTGGGCGACGCGCAGGGGCGCGGCGGACATGATTACGCCTATCGCCTGAAAGTCGCGCCGCCGCGTCCCGATTTCGAGCTGCGCGCGGTGCCGTCGAGCGTGAACCTGCGACCCGGCGGCAAGACGAGCGTCACGGTCTACGCGTTGCGGCGCGACGGCTTCAAGGGTCCGATCACGCTCACGTTGAAGGATACCCCGCCGTGGCTGCGTCTTGCGTCGGCCTTCGTCCCGGCCGACGCGGACAAGGCCGAGATCACCTTGCTGGCGAGCGGGCAGGCCGGGACCGAGGTCGCGGCGCTGCATCTCGAAGGCGCCGCCATGGTCGACGGGGTCGAGCGCCGGCATCGCGTGGTGCCGGCGGAGGACCGGATGCAGGCCTTTTTCTACCGGCATCTCGTGCCGGCGCGGGAATGGACGCTCGCCGTGCGCGGCCGGGAAAAGTAACGGGGCCGGGCGGGGGCGCGGACTTCCGCGCGCGCCTCGCGAAGTGCGGGCTGCCAGCCCGCGCCGCGCTCTGGTTTCACGACGCCATGCACGGCGCACACCCGATCTTGAGTTGCGAGGAGGCGAGGGAGTTCGAGGCCGCGTTTCTCGGCGGCGACGAGGCGCGCGAATGGGAGGCGATGCAGGCCGCGGGCCGCGCGGCGGCGGTGGGACGGCGGTGGCCGTGATCGTGCGCGCGGACGGCGCCTAGGCCGGGCCCTCCGCGTCCACCTCGAGCTCGAAGAGCAGATCGTCGCGGCAGATGTCGCAGTGCAGATTCAGCACCGGCGGATTCGGCCAGCCCCGCCGGCGGCACCACGAGTCGAAGACGTCCGTGAACTCGGGTGACTTGAAGTAGGCGATGCCGCGGGTGACGTCGCGCCAGGCGAGGTCGCGCGAAACCAGGATAGCCTCGATCACCAGCATGGTCAGCCCGACTTGTTTCGCGATGTCGCCGGGCCAGACGGTTTCGCCGCCCGGCTCGATGCTGGCCGTGCCCGATACGACGACGCGGCGCCGCGCCCCGAGATCGATTTCGACCGCGCGGCTGAAGGCGCTGCCGTAGGCCGGCGCGGGGCATTGCAGAGGCGACGCGAGCGGGCGGGCGACCGGTCCGCCGGAGAGCGGGCGCGCCGCGAGGCCGGCCAGGACCAGGGCGGCCCCGGCGCGGTTGGCGGCGGAGATGCCCGTGCTCGCCGGCGTGGCGCCCAGGCGGAAGCCGACCGTGCGGTAGAGGTCGGTTCTGGCGTGGTTGAATTCCGGATACCAAGTCAGCAGCTCGTGGTTGTAGCACCAGGTGCGGATCAGGTCGCGCAGGCCGAAGCCGGCCTGCCGCAGCGTGTCCTCCATCGCGCGAAAGGCCTGCGTCGTCTGCTCCCCGGGGCGGGCGCCCTTGTCGCGCGGAAACGATTCGCCCACCCAGCAAAGCTCGGTGCGATCGACCCGGTAACGCGATGCCGCCACCCGTCCGTCGACGACCACGCGCTCGATCTCGCCGCCGAGGAGCGAGAAGGCCTGCGCGCCCGCAAGCGGCGCGCCGTGGTGGCTCGCGCCCTCGATCCACAGCACCGGCCAGGCGGTCTCGCCCAGCGTGGCGCGCAGCGCGGCCTCGATGTCGGCGCGGGCGGAGAAAGCGCCGAAAAGCATGAGCCCGACGATGCGGGCGCCGCTGGTGTGGAGCGCCCACGCGAGGCGGCGCAGCACGACGACGGGCTGCTCGCCCGGCAGAGCCGCTTCGTTGAAGACGAGTTCGCGCGCCGGGCCGGGCTCCGCCGTCAGCGGTCGCGATGAAGAAGGGGGAGGGGCGGGGAGAGTTGTGGGGTGCATGAAGCCGCAGACTCGCAAGATCGGCGCGGAGTTTCCGGTTCCGCGGCCTTCGCGGTCGCGGGACGCGGATAGTATGGCGCGGAATGAAGCCGATAAGGCGCGCTGGAAACGCCGCGCCGCGTGTAGCCCGGGCCGTCCTCGCGCTGTCCAGCCCACAACCCCTTCCCACATGGCTCGCACGCGATCGCTTCTCGGTTCGACCAGTCTGGCCGCCTTGTCGCTGCTCTGGCACGCGCCGGCCGCGGCGGCCTCGTCCGAGGCGCACGCCTCGCCCTTCGAGGCGGCGTCCCTGCGCGTTCCCGAAACACCGCCAGACCGTTTGCTGGAGGCCGGCCTTCGCGCCGCGGGCATCGCGCCGGCGCCGATCTGCTCCGACGCCGTGTTCGTTCGTCGTGTTTATTTGGATACGATCGGCACGCTGCCCACCGCCCGGGAGGCGGTGGACTTCATCGACGACCCCGCCGAGGGGAAACGCGGGCGTCTGATCGACTTTCTGCTCGCGCGCCCCGAATACGCCGACTACTGGGCGATGCGCTGGGGCGATCTGCTGCGGGTGAAGTCCGAGTTTCCGATCAACCTCTGGCCCAACGCGGCGCAGGTCTATCACCGTTGGATGGTGCAGGCCCTGCGGGAGAACCGCCGCGCCGACGCCCTCGCCCGCGAGCTTCTCACCGCGACCGGCAGCAACTACCGCTCCGGGCCGGCCAATTTCTATCGGACCGTTCCCGGGCGCGGCGCGGAGGCGCTCGCGCGAGCCGTCGCGCTGACCTTCTGGGGAATGCGCGTCGATACGTGGACGCCGGAGCGGCGGGCGGGGCTGGCCGGCTTTTTCACCGGCGTGCGCTACAAGTCCACCGGCGAGTGGAAGGAGGAGATCGTGTATCTGGATGCGCTCGCTCCGACGGATCCGGCCCGGCCTCCCGTCTTCCCGGACGGCTCGCCCGCGATGATCGCGAACGGCGCCGATCCCCGCGCGGCGCTCGTCGACTGGATGCTCGATCCGCAACATCCTTGGTTCGCCCGCTCCTTGGCGAACCGGGCCTGGGCCTGGTTTCTCGGGCGCGGCATCGTGCACGAGCCGGATGATTTTCGCGAGGGCAACCCGCCCTCGAACCCGGAGCTGCTGGCCTTTCTCGAGCGCGAGTTTATCGCGTCGGGTTACGATCTGAAGGCGCTGTTCAGGTTGATCCTGAACTCGCGCGCCTACCAGCGCTCCTCGCTGCCGCCCGCCGGGGCCGACGCCGACGCGGCCTGGGCCGCGTTCGCGAGCTACCCGCCGCGCCGGCTCGAGTCGGAGGTGCTGGCCGACGCGATCAACCAGATCACGGGCGGCCACGATACCTGCGTCAGCCACGTCTCGGAGCCCTTCATCTTCATGCCTGCCGACGTGCGCGCCATCGCGTTGCCCGACGGCAGCCTCGCCGGCGTCTTTCTGGAGAAGTTCGGACGCTCGCCGCGCGACAGCGGTCTCGCGGGCGAGCGGGACAACACGATCGACGCCGCCCAGCGCCTGCACTTGCTCAACTCCGCCCAGGTGTGGCGAAAACTGGAGGAAGGGCCGGCGATGCGCGCCCTGCTCGAGCCCGGCGGACGCGGCGCCGACGCGCCCGTGGACCGGCTCTATTTGACGATCCTCTCGCGTCGGCCCACGGACGAGGAGCGTCGGCGACACGGCGAGGCCGGGGCGGGAAAGCGCGAGGACCTCGATGATCTCGCGTGGGCTTTGGTCAACAGCGCCGAGTTCATCCACCGCCACTGACCGTTTTCCCCAATCCATCCCCGCCATGGCCGCACCGACCCGCGTTTCCACTCCACAAAGCTCCGAAAACACGGGCCTGTTTTCCCGGCCGATCCGCCGACGCGAGGCCATTCTGGCCGGCTTGGCGGCGGCGGGCGGTCTGCTGCTTCCTCGCCTGGGGGCGCAGGCCCCGGCTTCGCTCGCAGGGCCCGCGAGGGCGCCGGTTCCGAAGGCGCGTGCGGTGATCCAGATCTGGCTGGGGGGCGGCCCGGCGCATCTCGACACGTTCGATCCCAAGCCCGAGGCGGGGCCGGACTACTGCGGTCCCTTCCTCACGCCGATAGCGACGAACGTGCCCGGCATCCGCATCTGCGAGATGCTGCCGCTGCTCGCCAGGCAGGCGGACAAATACGCGATCATCCGCGGCCTGACGCACGGGGTGATCGGCCACGAGACGGCGACCTACATCGTGCAGACGGGCCATCCGGTGGGCGAGCGGGACGTGTCTCCCAACCTCGGCGCGGTGGTGTCGCTTTTCAAGGGCCGAGCCGGGCCCCTGCCGCCCTACATCGTGCTCACGGAGCCGCCGGGGCGTTACACGGAGGCGGGTTTCCTCGGGCTTCGGCACAGGGCCTTCGCCACCGGCGGCGATCCCGCGGCGGAGCGTTTTCTGGTCGAGGGCGTGGTCTCGCCCCGCCTGGTCGAGGAGCGTCTCCGCGCGCGTCGGCGTCTGCTCGCGGAGACGGATACGTTTGGCGACGCGCTCCGCGCCCGCGCGCCGGGCGCGCTCGCGGGCTTCGACGCGGCGGGCGAAAAGGCCTACGAGATGATCCTCGGCGAAACCGGAAAGGTCTTTGATCTGCGACAGGAGCGGGACGCGACGCGGGAGCGCTACGGTCGCAACACCTTGGGGCAATCCTGCCTCGTCGCGCGGCGTCTGGTGGAGCGCGGCGTGCCTTGCGTGATGGTGAACGCGAAGGGCTGGGACACGCACAAGCAGCACTTCGACGTCATGCGACAGAAGCTGCCGGAGCTCGACCAGGCGCTGAGCGCGCTGCTGGAGGATCTCGCGCAGCGCGGCCTGCTCGACTCGACCATCGTCTGGGTGGGCGGGGAGTTCGGCCGCGTGCCGAAGGTGCAGACCGAGGCCCCGTTCAACGGCGGGAGAAACCACCACGGAAAAGCCTTTTCCGCGCTGCTGGCGGGCGGCGGGTTTCGCGGCGGCCAGGTCGTCGGCGCCACCGATGCGCGCGGCGAGGAGGTGGTCGAGCGCCCGACGCATCCCGCCGATTTTTTGGAGACGATCTACGCGCAGCTCGGCATCGACGCGTCCGCGCGTCTGCCGCACCCGGAGGGGCGGGACGTGCGCGTGCTTCCCGGCCTCTCCGAGCTGCCGCAACGTCGCGGACTCCTGCGCGAAATCATGTGACCCCCGCCGCCCATGCACCCGCTTCGTATGTCTCGAACACCCCATGTCGCCTTCTCTCTCGGGCTCGTCCTTGCGCTCGCCGCGGCGTCGGCGCGCGCTGCGCCGCCGCAGGGCGACGCGCCTCAGCCGGCCTACGTTTATCCGGCGGGCGCGCGACAGGGGGAGACGCTGACGGTGGTCGTGGGCGGGCGCCTCTTGCAGGGCGTGGAGGAGGCCTTCGTCTCCGGCGGCGGCGTGAGCACGCGCGTGCTTTCCCACGAGCGTCCGCTGACGCCCGAGGAGCGGAACAAGATGAAGGAGGAGCTGGCGGAGCTGAAGAAGAACACCGAGGATCCCGCGCCGGAGCGCGTCGCCGAGCTGGAGCGCCGGCTCGCGAGCCTGGGCGGCGGCGCGGTGTCGCCGGCTTTGCAGGAAGCGGTGACGCTCGAGCTGAGCATCGCGTCCGACGCCGCGCCGGGCCCGCGCGACCTGCGCCTGCTCGCCCCGGCCGGTCTGGCCCCGCCGCTGGTGTTCGTGGTCGGCGATCTGCCGGAGGCGGCCTTTCCCGTCGTGACTGCGATCATGCCGCGCCCCGAGCCCGGCTCTCCGCGCGCGCTTGCGCAAGCCGCGAGCGCGGAGCTGCGGGTGACGCCGCCGGTCGTGGTCAACGGCCAGATCCTCGCGGGCGAGTCGGACCGCGTCCGCTTTGCCGGAAAAAAGGACGCGCGCCTCATCGTGGCGGTCCATGCGCAGACCTTGGCCCCGTATCTTGGCGACGGGGTGCCGGGCTGGCTTCAGGCGACGGTGACCCTGCTCGATTCCGCCGGCCGGGAACTTGCCTTCGCGGACGATTTTCGCTCCGAGCCTGATCCGGTGCTGGCCTTCCGACTGCCTGGGGACTGCGACTACGTCCTCGTGTTGCGCGACGCGATCTATCGTGGACGCGAGGATTTCGTATATCGCGTCGCGATCGGCGAGCTGCCGTTTGTGGCGAGCGTGTTTCCGCTCGGGGGAAAGGCGGGCACGGAGCAGGAGTTTACCCTGAGCGGCTGGAATCTGCCCGCGCCGTCGAGGCGCGAGCGCCTCCAGGACTTCGGCGGTGTCGTTTCGCTCGAGCTGGAGCGCTGCCTGGCGGCGACAGGCGCGGTCGACGTGGAGGTCGGCGAGCTGCCGGAGCGCGCCGAGGCGGCGGAGGTCGATGGCGACGGCGCGCAAGCGCTCGATTTCCCGGTCGTGGTGAACGGCCGGATCGAACGCGCCGGCGACGTGGACGAATTTACGTTCACCGCCGAGGCGGGCGCGCCGCTCGTGGCCGGGGTCGTGGCGCGTCGGCTGCGTTCGCCTCTGGACGGCGTGCTGCACGTGCTGGGGCCGGACGGCAAGGTCGTGGCCACGAGCGACGACTGCGCGGACAAGGCGGACGGCGAGTCGGCCCGCCACGCGGACCCGCGCGTCGCCTTCGTGGCGCCGGCGGCGGGGCGCTACCGCGTGCGTTTGAGCGATGCGCAGGGGCGCGGCGGCCACGACTACGGCTACCGCTTGAAGCTCGCGCCACCTCGCCCCGACTTTGAGCTGCGTGCGGTGCCTTCGAGCGTGAACCTGCGCCCGGGAGGAACGGCGAACATCACGATCTACGCCCTGCGAAGCGACGGCTTCACGGGGCCGATCTCGCTCGCGTTGAAAGACACCCCCTCGTGGCTGAGCCTCGGGCAGGCGCTCGTTCCGGCCAACGTGAACAAGGTGGAGATCACGTTGCAGGCGGGCGCGAGGGCGGAGGCGGGGGTGGTGGCCTTGCGGATGGAGGGCACGGCGACGGTCGCGGGGGCGGAGCATCGTCATCTCGTGGTGCCCGCGGACGACCGGACGCAGTCCTTTTTTAACCGGCACCATGTGCCGGCGCGCGAATGGTTGCTCGCGGTGCGAGGCCTCGAGAAATAGCCCGACGAACGGATGGCTCGGGCGTCCCGCCCATGCCAAGCCAAGCATCCGAGGCGAAGTGCAGGCTGGCAGCCCGCGCCACGCTCTGGTTTTCAGACGATCATGCACGGCGCATATCCCATCCTGAGTTGCGCGGAGGCCGGCGCTTTCGAGGCCGCGCATTTTGCGGGCGACGAGGCGCGCGAGTGGCTCGCGATGAACGCCGCCGCGCGCGGGATCGTGGCCGGCGTGCTGGCCGACCTCGACGAGCTCGGCGGCTTTCCGGCCGAGGCGCGCGTGCTGGTGCTTGCGGGAAATGGGCACAACGCGGGCGACGCGTTGCTCGCCGCCGCCGGCTTGCGCGCGCGTGTGACCGGCATCGCGGTGGACGTCGTCCTCGCGTTCGGCGAGCGCTCCCTACGCCCTTTGGCTTTGCGTGCGTGGCGCGAGCTGACGACGCATGCGCGCCGGGTGGAAGCAGACGGCCCCGACTGGGCCGCGAGCTACGATCTCTGCATCGACGGCGTATTCGGGTTTCGATTTCGCCCGCCCTTGCCGGAGCCGGTTGCGGCCTTGTTGCGGCGCGTGAACGCGCATCCGATCCGTCTCCGCGCCGCGGTCGACCTGCCCAGCGGGCTCGATGCGCCCGACGCCTTCCGCGCCGACTTCACCTACGCCACCGGCATCGCGAAGAGTCCGCTCCTCACGCTTCCGCAGGCGGGGCGCCTTCGCCTTGTCGACCTCGGGTTTTCTCTGCAAAGTCTGCGTCCGACAGCCGACGCCGTGCTCGGCGCGGGCGTGTTGGATGGTTTGCGCGGCTTGCGTCCGCCGCAAAGCGACAAGCGGCATTTCGGGCATCCGTTGATCGTGGCGGGTTCACGGCGTTATCCGGGGGCGGCGCTCATGGCGACGCTCGCCGCGTTGAGGAGCGGCGCCGGTTTGGTGACGGCGGCCGTGCCGGAATCGCTCATGCCGGCCTTCGCCGCGCAGGCGCCGGAGGCGATCTGGCTGGGCTTGCCTGAGACGCCCGAGGGCGGGCTCGCGCTCGAGGGGCTGCATCTCGTGCGCGAAGCCTTTGCCCGCGCGACGGCGGTCGTGCTGGGTCCCGGTATCGGCCGCGAACGCGAGACGCTCGCCTTCGCCGAGGAGATCGTGCGCGAGTCGCCGCACCCGCTCGTGGTCGACGCCGACGCGCTCCAGCCGCAGATCGTCGCCGCCGGTCGCGCGCCGCGCATCCTCACGCCGCACGCGGGTGAATACGTGCGCATCGCGGACGCGATTCCCGCCGGCGCGGTTCTGGTGCGGAAAAGGCCGATCAGCTGCATCGAGACCGCCGAGGCGGGGACGCGTTATCACAGCTTCTTTGGCGGTCCGGTTCTCGCGCGCGGAGGGAGCGGCGATATCCTTGCCGGCATGGTTGGCACGCAGCTCGCGCAGACACCCACCGACCCGTTCGGCGCGGCGGCCCGCGCCGTCGTCTGGCACGGGCTGGCCGCCGACCTGCTCGCGCGTGCCCACGGGCCGAGCGCGCTACGCGTAACGCAACTACTCGACTTTTTGTCCCCGGCCCTGCGAGCCTCGGACGTATGAGCGAACTCACCGTAACGCAGGCGTTTCTGATTCTAAACGCGCTGCCCGATATAGGCCCGATCACGACCAATCGTCTTCTGTCCGCGTTTGGGGACGACCCCCGGCGTCTTTTCGGAGTTTCGGCCGCCGAGCTCGAAACAGTGAAGAGCGTGGGGCCGAAGATCAGCGGAAACCTGCGCCGCTGGCGCGAGCTGGTCGATCTGGCGAAGGAAGAGGCGAAGCTGGAGCAGGCGGGGGCGGTTTTCGTGGACAACCGCTCGGCGGAGTATCCGCCGCTTCTGCGCGAGCTGGCCGACGCGCCATTGGGACTGTATCGACGCGGTGACTACGGATTTGACGCGCCCTGCGTGGCGATAGTCGGGTCGCGCCGCACCACACTTTACGGGCAGGCGACGGCGAAGAAGCTCGGCTACGAACTCGCGCGGCTTGGTTTTTGCGTGGTGAGCGGGCTCGCGCGCGGCATCGACACCTTCGCCCACGAGGGGGCGCTCGAGGCCGGCGGACGCACCGCCGCGGTCCTGGGCAACGGGATCGATATCGTTTATCCGCCGGAGAATCTCGGCCTTTACCGCCGCATCGAGGAGAATGGCGGCGCGATCCTGACCGAGTTTCCCTTCGGCCGGCGCGCCGACAGGCAATCCTTCGCGATGCGCAACCGAATCGTCGCCGGCATGAGCCGCGCCATCATAGTCGTCGAGAGCGACGTGAGCGGAGGCTCGATGATCACGGCCAAGTTTGCGGGAGAGCAGGGGCGGTTGGTTTTCGCGGTGCCGGGTCGCATCGACCAGTCGAGCAGCGCCGGCTGCCATCAACTGATCCGCGATGGCGCGACACTGCTCACCTCCGTCGACGATTTGTTGACCGAGTTGAACTACCTCGAAGGTTTCGGACCCGCAGGCGTGGCGCCCATCGCGGACAAATCGTCCCCCGGGCAGGCGCGCCCGGCGTCGCCCTCCGCGGCCAGCCTCGGCGTCGACGAGGCGAAGGTGATGGCGTGTTTCGCGGGCGGAGCGATCCTGCCGCCCGACGCGTTGGTCGCGATGAGCGGACTGCCGAGTCATTCGCTTTCCGCCACGCTGATGATGCTCGAGCTCAAGCGGCTCGTCGCGAAGCGGGCGGACGGGACTTTCGAGGCGCGTTGACGGATTGCGCCGGGCCCGCGGACGGGCATTTTCCCGGACATGCCCAATTCCCCCTGGCTCGCGCCCCTTCGTCCGGTCGGCCGATTCGGAGAAACGATTCTGGACCGCGTGCTTTGCGTGCTGGGCGCCGTCGGCCTTTCGCAGGCGCCGGAGTTTTTCCAGCAATATTTGCAACGCCTGGGCGGGCACCTCGACGAGGCCCGGCGCCAGCTCGCGAGTTTCGAGGTGGTGGCCGGACAGAGCGGCATCACGCTCCAGCAACTGATCGACACGACCAAGGCGCAGGCGGTGGAGCCGGTTGCGAAGCTCGGTGGCGTGATCGCCGACACGCAGGCTCGCGTGGAGTCGTTGGCGGCGGCCGAGTCGGCGCTCCGCGAGGCGTCGGTCTGGGAGCGGCCCTTCGTGTTTATGTCGCACGTCGATCACGACATCGCCGCGCGCACCTGGGAAGTGTTTAGGCCGGCTGTGCCGGTCACCGCCGAGGGGTTTGTCTATGCGGCGGTGGGCATGTTGCTCGCGCTGGGAATCTACCAGCTCGCTGTGGCCTGGCCGGCGCGTGTCCTGATGCGTCGTTGGAAAAAACCGGAGCTGGCGAAGGGTTGACCGCGACCGTCCGGAGCGGGCAGGCATAGGGGATGATTCAGTCCATCGCGATCATGGGCGCGGGAGCGCTCGGCATTTATTACGGGGGGCGCCTTGCGCGCGCCGGACGCGATGTGCGGTTCCTCGCGCGGAGCGAGCTGGCGCATCTCCGCGAGCGGGGGCTCGCTCTCTCCTACGGCGGGGAGCGGCACGAGGTGAAGCCGGTGCGGGCGGAGGCTGCGCCCGAGGCGATCGGTCCGGTCGACCTCGTGGTGATCGCGCTCAAGGCCACGGCCAACGGCGAACTCGCGCGCTTGCTGCCTCCCTTGCTCGGACCGGACACCGCGGTGGTTAACCTGCAAAACGGGCTCGGTGTCGACGAGTCGGTCGCGGCCGTGGCCGGGCCGGAGCGCACGCTCGGGGCGCTTTGCTTTGTGGCGGTGAACCGCGTGGCGCTGGGCGAGGTGGTTTGCTCCGAGCAGGGTTACATCGAGCTTGGCGAATACGGGCGCGCGGCGACCTCGCGCACGCACGCGGTGGCGGAGGCGTTTTCCGCGGCGGGGGTCAAGATCCGCGTGCGCGACAGCCTGCTTGCGGCGCGTTGGCACAAGCTGGTGTGGAATGTCCCGTTTAACGGCATGACCGTCGCGCTCGGTGGCGTGACGAGCGACGAAACGCTGCGCGATCCGTCCAACGAGGCGCGGGTGTGGTCGCTCGTGCGCGAAGTGCAGGCGATCGCCCGAGCCGAGGGCGTGGAAATCGCGGATGCGTTTCTTCGGGACCAGATCGAGCGCACGAAGGGCATGCGTTACAAACCCTCGACCATGCTAGACTGGCAGGCGGGGCGTCCGCTGGAGCTGGAGCCGATTTGGGGCGAGCCCCTGCGTCGGGCGAGGCGGCTTGGTGTGCCGACGCCGGAACTGGAGCGCTTGCACTCCGAGCTGCGGGCGCGGGCCGGGGAACGAAAAACGCCGGGGATCGGGTGATCGGCATGGCGCGCGAAAAACTGCTTTTTCTCTGCTCGCGGAATCAGTGGAGAAGTCCCACGGCCGAAGGTTTGTTCAAGGGCCATCCGCGCTACGACGCCCGTTCCGCGGGCACGGAGAACGGCGCGCGGATAAAGGTGACGGCGTGCCACCTTGGCTGGGCCGACCGGGTTTTCTGCATGGAGCGCAAGCACGCGGATCGCATCCGCGACCGGTTTCCCGAGGAGTGCGACGGGTTGCCGATCATCGTGCTCCGCGTGCCGGACGACTATCCGGCGAAAAACGACCCGGCGTTGATCGAGCATCTTCGCTCGGCGCTGGCGGGGTATTTGCCGGAGATGTGATGATAACGTCGGAAGGACTGGCGCGACCTACAGTTCTTTTTGCAGGTCTTGGGCGCGTTTGACGCGCGAGACCAGCCCGGGGAGCTGTTTCCGCGCGAAGGCGGCGACGGCGGCCTCGGGGGAGTTGCTCACGGCCTTGAGCCGTTCCTCGATGCGTTCCGCGAGCTCGATGGCGACTCGCAGATAGCCTTCGTCGTAGCCGACGTCGTCGCGGTTGGCCCAGGCCGGGCGATCCTTTATCGGCGGAGCTTCGACACGCGTGACGGTTTCGTCTCCGCGGTCTTTCGCGACCGTCGCGAGTTCCTCTGAGAAGGCTTGGTGCTCGCGCATGATCCATGCCGCAAAATCGCGCGTCGCCAGATTCGTCGCTCGTCCGGAGGCCTCGCTCGCCATCGAGATCTGGCGGGAGTTCAGAAGCGCGAGGTCGCGGAAAAACACGCGTTGTTCGGCTGTAAGAGGAGAGGCGGGTTCGGATGCGGTGGGCGCGGCAGTGGGTCGAGAGGGGGCGGGCGCCTGCTGGGCCGAGATAGGCAACGCAAGTGTCGCGGCGGCGAACGCGGCGGCGATGTGGACGGAACAGATAAGCGGAGTTCGAGGGAGCTTGGGGCGGGCTTTCATGGGGCGAAAGCGTAGCGCGTCGTCACTGACTCGCACATCGGGTGGTGCGCGCTGGCTGTTCCCGGGTATGCGCCGGGAACACAGACGGTTGCGGCGAAACACCCAAAAAGAAACCCGCCTCGGCGGGGAGGCGGGCGGCAAGGAGGCGCGGCGGGCTAGGCGGAGTCGGTCCAAACCAGGTCGGGCGGGTGCTGGCGCGCTCGGTCTAGCCACGAGCGTAGGTAGGCCGGGGTGACCACGTCGACCAGCACGCGGCCCGCTTGGCGCGCCGCGGCGTCGGCGACTTCGCGGGCTTTGATCTCGTTCGGCGCGGCGACGACGGAATAACCCGGCTCCTTCAGCTCCGGGTCGAACTCGATGACCAGGAAAGTGGCCAAGCCCGGTGCGGTCGGCGTGTCGGCGAGAGGAGGGGGCGTCGGTGCGGGTCCTGGGTGCATGAAGTTGAATTATGATACGGCGTTTGGGGCGGGCCCGGGGACGGCGGTTGGTTTGCGGGCGGAGCGGGCACAAGACCCGCTCCGCGGCGCGCAACACGAACCGGGCGGAACGCCGCCGCCGCCCCGAGCGAATCAGTCCTCGGATTCGGCGCCTTGCCCGGCCTCGACGTTGATGCTCGAGGCGATCTCGGTGAGTTCCTCGTCGGTGGCGGATTCCTCCTCGAGGGTGGCTTCGAGGAGCGAGCGGACCTCGTCGTAGCCGAGGAGCTCGGCGAATTCGCGCAGGGTGCCGTAGCCGGCGATCTCGTAATGCTCGATCTTCTGGGCGGCGCAAATGAGGGCGGCGTCCTTCACGCTGTCGGTGGCGTCCTCGGAGATGGTCTCCTGGCCCTCGGCGATGAGGCCTTCCATGGCGAGGCACTTCTTCCCCTTGGGCGTGAACTCCAGGATCTTTGCGATCTGGTCGAGGCGGCTGACTTGTTCCTGCGTCTGGGCGAGGTGTTTTTGGAAGCCTTCCTTGAGGCGTTCGTCGGTCGCGGCCTTGGCCATCTTGGGCAGGGCCTTCACGAGCTGCGTTTCGGCGCTGTAGAGGTCTTTGAGCTCGTGGATGAGGAGGTCGTGGAGGGTTTCAATTTTGGACATGGTGGATGGAGGGGTTGGATTCGCCCCGGGAGCCGCAAAGCGGGTGCCAGCGCGCGGGGCGGAAAAACAACCTGCTCCAATGCAGCCAGATGAAATTCGTGCGACTTGCTCGCGGGAGTCCGCGGTCCTCGCGGGCGGTGCGATGTGCAACGGGTGCGCGGGGCGCGCTGCAACGCCGCGCGCATCTGCGCGCGGAATGACCAATGACC
>CAMLQS010000061.1 GCA_946482165.1 uncultured Verrucomicrobiota bacterium
TCCATGCCCAGCTCGATCTCCCTCAGCGGCGCCCAAGCCGGATTGTTCATCGTGATCCATTTCCCCAAAAGCGGATAACGTTTAGGGATACCGGCCGTGAGCAGTCCCGGCGATGGCGCCAACCGAAAAGCCGCGTCGTCCGACTTCATGATCGCCAGTCCGCCATCTTTGACGCGAAGGCCGCTCTCCGCGTTCCAGCTCAGCTCCACGCGCCCGCGCAGAAATCCCTGCGCCGATTGAATCAGCCACGGCATGAGTCGCGCCGCCTCGTCGAGCCGCAAGGCGTTCATATCCGCGGCGGCGTCCAGCACCGGTTTGTCGAGCGATAGGCTAAAGGGAAGAAGCTTCACGCTTCCGCCCAATACCTTCGCCTCCACGGCCGCCACCTTCAGGACGTGCGCCGCGTCCAGCCCGAAAACCACCCGCAATGACGTAACCTCCGCGCCCGCCGCGGCGATCTTCGCGACACGTAAAGTCTGCCCGCCCGCCAATCCCACGCCCGTCAGCTCCCTGGTAGCCACGTCGAATTCCAATCCGCTCACCTCCACGTCCAACTCGTCCGATCGCGCCCAGCCCTCGCGCAACGCGAGTCGCAGTTCGCCGACGGGACCGGCATCCGGAGTCAGACTCCCCTCCCCCGCGAGCTCGATGCGGCCGCTCGCGGACCAACCCGCCGCGCTCGAGCCAAGCTTCTCGCGCAGCAGAGGCCACAGCTCCGCCAGATCCAGCTGCGCGCGCCGGATCGACCAGCTCCACGCTCCGTTCTCCGTCGCTCGCAACTCCACCGCGAGATCCACCCCGGCGCGTTTCGTGGAAAACACCAGCCCGTCCGCTCCCGCCTCCACGCGCCACTCCAGCCCCAGGTCGGGAAGCGCGTCGATTTTCACCCCGCCCGAAACGTTCCCGTAAACCTGAACGCCGCCAATCTCCGCCGGCCGCGCCGAGTTCGCGGAGACGAAAATCGCCAGCGCAGCCAGCCCGAGTCGTCGTATATCCCGGAAGAATCGCGTCACACCGCATCCATCGCCGCCCCGCGGCCGGAGGGCGAGTGCGGAAACGCTCCCGGGTGATACTCGCCCGCCCTCGCTCGCCACGACACGCCCCCGGCTCCACCGCCCCCGGCCTGCCGGCCTACTCGACGTTGGCGATCTGCTCCTTGATGCGTTCGAGCTCGTTCTTCAGCTCGATCACGCGCCGCGCGATTTCGTAGTCGTTGGCCTTCGCGCCGGTGGTGTTCACCTCGCGGCCCATCTCCTGGAGGATAAACTCCGCCTTGCGCCCGATCTCCCCGCCGCCCGCGAAAAGCTTTTTCAGCTGCGCGTGGTGGCTGCGGAAACGCGTCAGCTCCTCCGCGATGTCGCAGCGGTCCGCGAAAAGCGCGATTTCCTTGAGCACGCGTTCATCGTCCACCCGAAGGTCCAAGCCGGCTTCTCGCAGACGCTTCAACAAGGCCTCGCGCGCCGCCGCCACGACTTGCGGAGCGCGCGTCCCGATCTCCTCGATGAGCGACGACAGAAGCGCCAGCCGCGCCTCGAGGTCGGCCCTCAGCGCGGCGCCTTCCGTTGCGCGCATCGCGGCGAAACCCGCCAGCGCCTGTTCCAGCGCCGCCAGCACCGCCGGCCGCGCCTCGGCGACGGGCGGCGGCTCCGCCTTGCGCCGAAACTGCATCGCCGACTGCACGAGCGCATCCGTCGTCGGGCTGAAAATCACGTCGCGCTTTGCGGCGAAGGCCGCGAGGCGGTCCAGCCACACGCCGGCCGCCACTTCGTCGAAGTCCGCCTGCGCGCCGCCGCCCGCCGCGGCATCGAGCTCGATGCGCACCTGCACCGTGCCGCGGAGCACGACTTTTTTCGCCGCCTCCACGATGGCCGGCTCGAGCTCGTCCCACGCGGAGGGCTGGGCGACCTTCACCTCGAGCGCCTTGCGATTCACGGCGCTCACTTGGACGGAAAAACTTTGCGAGCCCGCGGAGCCCGCGGCGCGGCCATAGCCGGTCATGCTGTTCATGCCGCGAAGCAGACAGTCCGCGCCTCGCCCGACAAATCCCAAATGCCCCGGGCCTCGCCCCGGAGTTTTCCCGCTACAGCGCGCGCAAGTGCGCGATGATGCTCGGGATGGCCTCGACCAGCTCGTCGCGGCAGGCCTCATACTCGGCAAGCGGGCCGCCGTAAGGATCGCCGATCTCGCGGCTCGAGCCCCTCGGCATAAACTCCCGCCATAGATGGACGTTTTTCGGGGCCGGATCGAGCGCCAGACCGATCACCGCACGATGGCTTTCCGTCATGCAAAGGATCAGGTCGGCCTTCGCCGCCAGCTCGGGCGTGAGCGGACGGCTGCGGTGATCCGAGATCCGGAGCCCGACCTTGGCCAAGGCGTCGACGGAGTTGGCCGAAACTTTCTCCCCGCCGCGCGCAGCGACGCCGGCCGAGACGACTTTGCAGGAGCGCAAGGGCTCCGGTTCCGCCGCGAGCGCGTGGCGCAGGAGCGCCTCGGCCATCGGACTGCGGCAGATGTTGGCGGTGCAGACGGTAACGATGAGCTTGGGCGCGGCCATTTGACGGTGGCGGACCATCGCGGGGCTTCCCGCGCAGGTCAAACGCTCACGCGGCCGAAGGCGGTTCAGGCAAGCCCAGCGCTTCCGCCAAAACGGACGCGAGGCCCTGCACGGAAAACGGCTTCGCCAGGTAATGATGCAGCCCCGATTCCCGCATCGGACCGAGGTCGGCGGGCCGGAGATGGCCGGTCATGATGACCACCGGGAGGTCCGGCCGGAACGCCCGCACGGACCGCGCCAGCGTGACGCCATCCAGTCCCGGCATTGTCAGGTCGCACAGTATGGCCCTGAACAAATCCGGCGCGGTGGCGAAGGAAGCCAGGGCGACGTGGGCGTCGTTGAAGGTCCGCGTCTGGTAACCGAGGTGGCGCAACATGGGCTCCACCAGTTCCGTGATGGAGGGTTCGTCGTCGACCACCAGGATGGTCTGCCCGTCGCCGGGCGTGAGGGCGCCGGCCTCGTCGGCGATGAGCGACACGCCGCCGGCTCGCACCTGGCCGGGCAGGAAAGCGTGAAAGGCGGCGCCTCGGCCCGGCGCGCTTTCCACGACGATCACCCCGCCGTGGTTCTCGACGATGCCATGCACCATCGCGAGGCCCAGCCCGGAACCCTCCCCCACCGGTTTCGTGGTGAAGAACGGCTCGAAGATTCGATCCAGCAGCGAGGGCGGGATTCCCGGACCGGTATCCCGCACCGTGAGCCGCACCCGCAGTTCCGCCCGCACTTGCGGGTGCCTCCGATGCCATTCGTCCCGCGCGTCGCTGGGCGCGAGCTCGACCGTAAGCGTGCCACCCGCGGGGCGCATCGCCTGCGCGGCGTTTGTGCCCAGATTGAGCAGGACCTGGTGGATCTGTCCGGCGTCGACGAGCACGTGCAAGTCCTCGGAGGCGAAACGGGTGACGATGACGACCGACGAGGGCAGCGAGGCGCGCAGAAGCTCGAGCGCCTCCTCGATGATCGGCCCTAGCGGAGCCACCGTGCGGGGCTGTTCCGCCTGCCGGCTGAAAGTCAGAATGCGCCGCACCAAATCGCGCGCTCGGAGGCAGCCTTGATAGGCGTTGTCGAGAAACCGCCGCGTGGGCGCGCCCTCGTTGACGTCCAACATCGCGAGCTGCGTGTTGCCCATGATGCCGGCGAGAATGTTGTTAAAGTCGTGGGCGATGCCGCCGGCGAGCGTGCCGATCGCCTCCATTTTTTGGGCGCGCCGCAGTTGCGCCTCGAGCCGCAGCCGTTGCTCGTGGGCCTCCTCTTGGTCCGACACGTCTTGCACCGCGCCGCAAAGGCGAACCACGCACCCGTCCACCATCACGGTCCGCCCAAGCGAACGGACATGGATCAGCCGCCCCGACTCGAGACGCGCCGTCGCCACGAACTCGAAATCTCCGCCGCGGCGTGCCGCATGATCGAGCGCGGCGCGCACCGCCGGACGGCACTCCTCGGTGTAGAGCTGAACCACCGCATCCACGGTCGGAACGAACTGCTCCGGGTCCCGCTCAAAAATCCGAAAGGTGCCCGGCGTCCACAGGATCGCGCCGGTCGCACAGTCGAGCTCCCACCCGCCAAGACGGGCGATGTGCTCGGAATCGGCGAAGATTCTCCGCTGGCGCCAAAGATCCGTGAGATCGGTGGCGATGCCCACGATGCGCGAGATGCGGCCCTCCGCGTCGCGAGAGGGAATGAGCGATATCCGGCAGGACCGCACGCCGACCGTCTCGAGCGCAAACTCGCGCTCCAAGGTGATCGGACGGCCGGCTCGCAGACAGTCCACCAAGTCCGCACACATGCGCTCGGCTCCGGCGGGAGGGAATATGTCGTCCGGAACGAGGCCGACGAATTGCTCCGCCGGCATTCCAAACAGCTCGGCATGGCGGCCGTTCACTCGCTCGTAGACAAAGCGCGGCCCCTCTTCGACCCGTAAAAGAAACACGGCGTCCTCGGTGTGCTCCAGCACCTCGGTGAAGCGCGTCTCCTGCGCGGCAAGCGCGACCTCGGCCTCGAGCCGCCGCCGCTCGGCCGCAAAACGCGCCGTCTCCGCGCGCAAACGCATGAGTTCGCCCACGGCGCGCAGGGCGAAAACCCGGATCAATGTGGCCGCAAAATTCCGGTCCGGCAGCTTTCCCCCGAACGCCACCAGGATAACGCCCAGCGGGCGCCCCTCGGTGTCGTCCAAACGCAGGCCCAGCGCGGAATCCACCTGCCACCGCGCAAAGAAATCCCGCTGCGCCGGAAAGGCCTCGGCCAGGTTCTCCCAAAGCGCCACCTCCCCGCGCCGCCATATCTCCGCGACAATCGTCCCCTCGGGACGATGGATCATACTTCCGCCCTCGTCCGCCTCGGGCCAGTGGGCAAGCACCTCAAACCAATCCGCGCGGTCGGCGGCGGGCACGCTCACGTGGGCGCGCCGCGCATGCAGCGCCGTGCCCAGATGATCGATCATCGCGATGAGCGCATCGCGCCCCGTGCGCGCCGCGGTGAGCAAGAGGGAGCGCACCAACGCATCGTAGTGAGCGCCTTGGGGAGAAGACGCCGGATCGTTCGGGTCCATGGCAAAGGCCAAGCTGCGTGGCGCCGTCCGCGCAAGCAATCGCTGGTTAATCCGCCAGCGGTAAAAATAAGCCGGGAGCGGAACCCCTTAAGCCGGACCGGGGCTGCGCCGGCTTCGCGGCCTTCATCCTCCGTCGACCGGCGCCGCCGAGTATTTGGGGAGGTCCTAAAAAGACGCCCCGGCCAGGCGTGTTATCTCGGCGAGAGCGCGCTCCCGCATCTCGGAAGGAACCGTTGCCACCCGCCAGCCGGCCGAGGCCAGACGCGCCAACTCCGAGCGCATGAATCCGGCTTCGGTCGCAAGGGTCCGATACTCGTCGTGCAACGTGTTGCCGAAAACCAAGGGGTCGTCGGTGCTGAGGGTGCAATTGACGCCGGCCGCCATCAACTCGCGGAGCGAATGCCCGGCCATCGTGGAAAAGACGCCGAGTTTCACGTTGCTGATCGGACAGACGTCGAAGGTGACACCGCGCTCGACGGCGAGGGCAACGACCGCGGGATCCTCGGCCGCGCGCACACCGTGCTGCACGCGCGTGACGCCCAGTTGCTCGATGGCCTCGCGCACCCGCGCGGCGCCGTCGAATTCGCCGGCGTGGCACTTGGTGACTTTGCCCGCGGCACGAAGCCGTTCCCAACGCGGCGCGGTCCAGGATTCCGTGGGCGTGGACTCGTGTCCGTGAAGGTCGACGCCCGCGAGCTCGTCCCAGTTTTCCAGATCGTCGATCACCTCCCGCATCGGCCCGGCATAGTCGGTGCGCAGCATGCCGGCGAAAATGCGCACCTCCAGCCCGGCCGGGACGGCGGAGCGGATCGCGGCGATGATTTCACGAGCCGGCACGCCGATGAAGCCCGAAACGGGCAGATGGAAGGAGGTCTCCACGTAGCGGACGTTTTGCGCGAGGTGCCGCGCGAACACCGCTTTCGCCGCCTCGTGGTAGCGCTCGGCGGAGACGAACCAAGGCAGCGCGTGGCCCAGCAAGACTTCGTCAAACTTCGGGAAACTCGGAAACCGATAATCCGACGCGTGAGTGAACAAGGTCGGCGGATAGGTCTCCGGTTTCCACGCGTGCAACAACTCGTAAGGCAACGCGCCCTCGATATGAAGATGCGTCTCCGTTTTCGGAAGCGCCTGGATGAATGCGTCGAGGCCGTCGGAGTCGGGCATATTTCAACCACTAATGAACACTCATGGACACTAATGGAGCATTCGCGAAAGACGCCTTCATTCGGAATTAGTGACCATTAGTGCAGATTAGTTAACTCCGCTCAGCTTTTCCCGAGCAGGTATTCCGGGTTCAGCTTGAAGAGCGACTTCTGGGTAAAGAGGCCGTCCTTGCGGATGAGTTTCCCGTCGAACCAGATTTCGCCGCCGCCGTATTCGGGGCGCTGGATGCTCACCATGTCCCAGTGCACGGCCGACTCGTTGCCGTTGCCGGCACGCTCGTAGGCCTTGCCGGGCGTGAAGTGGAAGGAACCGGCGATCTTCTCGTCGAAGAGGATGTCGCGCATCGGCTCGCGAATGTGCGGATTGAAGCCGATGGCGAATTCGCCGATGTAGCGCGCTCCGGCGTCGCTATCGAGAATCTCGTTGAGGCGTTTGGTGTTGTTCGCCGTGGCCTCGACGATGCGGCCCTTCTTGAAGACGAGGCGGATATTGTCGAAGGAGGTGCCGAGATAGACGGAGGGCGTGTTATATTGGATGACGCCTTCGACGGATTCCTTCACCGGGCAGGAAAACACCTCGCCGTCGGGGATGTTGCGCTGGCCGCCGCACTCGCGCGCGCCGATGCCCTTGATCGAAAAGGACAGGTCGGTGCCGGGGCCCTTGATCTGCACGCGATCCGTTTTGTCCATGAGCGTCTTGAGCGCCTTCATGCCCGGGATCATGCGGGAGTAGTCGAGGGTGCAGACCTTGAAATAAAAGTCCTCGAAGGCCTCGGTGCTCAAGCCCGCCTGCTGGGCCATCGCGGGCGTGGGCCAGCGGAGCACGACCCACTTGGTCTTGTTCACGCGGTGGTCGAGCACGGGCTTCATCAGTCGCGCATAGAGCTGCACGCGCGAAGCGGGCACGTCGGAGGACTCGAAGATGTTGTCGGAACCGCGGAGCGCTATGTAGGCGTCCATCTTCTGCATGCGCTTGAGCTCGATGTCTACGAGCGGGGCGAACTGCTCCTCGGTCGCATCGATCATCAGCTCGCGGCTGACCCTCGCACGATGGATTTGCACCACGGGATGAGCGCCGCGGGCGCGCGCGGCGCGCACGAGCGAGATCACCATGGCGTCCGGCACGTCGTAGGCGTCGATGAGGACGCGCTCGCCTTTCTTCAAATCGCAGGAAAAACCGGTGAGACCGGAGGCCAGTTGGTCGAGTCGAGGGTCGGAGAGCATCGGGAAAAGAGGATCGGTCAATCGGAAGCGTAAGCTTCATCAACGCAAGCGCGCGCCGAAGGAGGACGGCGATCCGCCGGCCGCGCCAAGTCCATCGGTCGGAAAACAGATGCGTCCCACCGCATCGTCAAAGCCGCTCGCGCCGCGCAGGATCTCGATCTCGAGACGCAGGTAGTAGATCGGCACCGGGCAGGGCATGCCCTCGGGGATGCGCACCGCGTCCTTCTCGGTGGTCACGATGTAGTCGACCTTGCGCTCCAGCGCCTCGGAAAAGATCTCGACGAAATCCTCGTAGGTGAAGCGATAGTGGTCGAGGAAGCGCCGGGTAAACTCGATGCGCCCGCCGAGGTCGCGCACGAAGGCCTCGAAGCTCTCCGGGACCGCGATGCCGGAAAAAGCCCCCACCCGCCTGCCATCGAGGTCGGTCAGCGGGCGACGCTCGGTCGAGCCGAGGCGTTGCAGGAACTGCGGCCGGTGCGCGCACTCGATCACGTTCACGCCGGGGTTATGACGCTGGATCAGCTCCTCGAGCTCGGGGTCGCGGCGCCCGTCGGACTTGGTGAGGAAAACGTAGCTCGCACGTTTCAGATGCTTGATCGGCTCGCGCAGAATGCCGCGCGGCAGGAGGTGGCCGTTGCCAAAGGGGTTGGTCTTGTCGACGAGGAGGAGATTGAGCCGGCCCTTGAGCGGCAGGTATTGAAATCCGTCGTCGAGGATGAGCGTGTCGCAGCGGAATTTCTTGATGGCGAAAACGCCTGCTTTCACGCGGTCCTTGTCCACGAGGACGACAACGCCGGGCAGGTTGCGCGCCAGCATGAAGGGCTCGTCGCCGGCTTTTTCGGAGTCGAGCAACACCTCGCGTCCGTCGCTCACGATGCGCGGAGGCGGCGCGCTGGTGTGGGTGAACCACCAGAGGGCCTTTTTCCACATCGGCGGCGCCTTGCTGCGGTAGCCGCGGGAGAGGATGGCGACCCTGCGCCCGCGATCACGAAGCGCGCGCGCGAACATTTCCACGACGGGCGTCTTGCCCGTGCCGCCGACGGTGAGGTTGCCCACCACGACCACGAGGCAGCCCAGCGGCTGGTCGTGCAGGATGCGTTTTCGATAAAGCCACACCCGCGTTTGCGCGATGCCGCTGAAAAGCCACGACAACCCATGAAGAAACCCCGCGAAGAGCGTCGGGCCCACGCCTTCGCGCCGACCGAAAATCACGTCGATCGTGAAGTGTTCGAGGGCGTTTAACTTGCGTTTGAGCCAGTTGGACATACGGACGGGATGCGGCAGCGGCGAAAAAGGCGCGGGCCTGGACAAGTGGCGAGGGGAAATCGGATTTGACCGCGTCGCGGGGTGCGGAATGTTCTTATTCTTTTAACGTCCTCCGCACGTCTCCCGCGCCCTTCTTTCCATGAGCTACAAACTCTTCATCCCCGGCCCCATCGCCGTCTCCGACAAGACCCTCCAAGCGATGGCCCAAGGCATGATCGGCCACCGCAGCAACGACTTCGTCGCGCTCTACAACGCGATCCAGCCCGAGCTGCAGGCCCTTTTCTACACGAAGGACCCTGTTTATCTCTCCACCAGCTCCGCGTGGGGCGTCATGGAAGGCGCGATCCGCAACGTCGTGAAAAAGAAGGTGCTCAACTGCATGAACGGCGCCTTCTCCGACAAGTGGTTCGACGTCTCGCAGCGCTGCGGCAAGCAGGCCGGCGCGCTGAAATTCGACTGGGGCCAGCCCGTCGACCCCGAGGCGGTTCGCAAGGAACTCGCCACCGGCGCCTACGACGCGATCACCATCATCCACAACGAGACCTCCTGCGGCTGCATGAGCGACCTGCCCGCGCTGATGGCCGTCATCCGCGAGTTCCCCGAGGTGATCTCCATCATCGACACCGTCAGTTCCCTCTCGGCCATGCCGATCAAGAAGGACGAACTCGGCATCGATGTCCTGATCACCGGCTCGCAAAAAGCCTTCGCCCTGCCCCCGGGCCTGGCGTTGCTCAGCGTCTCCAAGAAAGCCCTTGATCGCGCGGCCACCGTCAACGACCGCGGCTACTATTTCGACTTCGTGGAGTTCCAGAAGAACCACGAAGCCGGCATGACCCCGAGCACGCCCACGATCGCTCTCATCTACGCGCTCAAGTCCAAGCTCGAGGACATCAAGGCCGAGGGTCTCGAAGCCCGTTTCGCCCGCCACGCCCGCCTCAACAAAACCGTGCGCGACCACATCCTCGCCAAGGGCTTCAAACTCTTCCCGAAGGAAGGCTGCGGCTCGGTCTCGCTCAACTGCTTCGCCAACACCCTTGGCTACGACCTCGCCGCGTTGAACAAAACCCTCAAGTCCAAGCACGGCCTCGTGATCGACGGCGGCTACGGCAAGCTCAAGGGCAAGACCTTCCGCATCTCCAACATGGGCGACGAGACCGACGAGACCATCGCCGCCATGCTCAAGGCCTTCGACTCCGCCCTCGCCGAGTGCCCCAAGGTCGCCGCCGCTTAAGCCGATCCGCCCTCTTCCGATTTCCCGCTCTTCGCCCCGCCGCGCTTACGCCGGCGGGGCTTTTTGTTGCGGTTCATTACGAACCCCGCCCGCGCCGACGTGGGCGCCTGACGAGTTCGGAAAGCGCTGAACGCGAAAGCTACTTGGTCCAAACTCCGGATGCCGTTCCCGAGGGCTCCGGTCACTTTTACGTAACAAACACGTCTCCCCCCTAGTCAGCGTCCGTCACATTTGTTAATCGTCTAAACACTAGATGGAAAAACGCCTCCTCAAGGTTCGCACGGTGATCATCTCCGACGTCCACCTCGGCACGCACGATTCGAAAGCGGCCGAAGTGAACCATTTCCTGAGGCACACCCGTTGCGAAAAGCTCATCCTCAACGGCGACATCATCGACGGCTGGCGCTTGAAACAGGCTCCTTACTGGCCGCGCTCCCACACGCGCTTCGTTCGGCTGGTGCTCAAGAAACTCGAAAAACGCGGCACGCACGTCGTCTACCTGCGCGGCAACCACGACGACATCCTGGCCCGCTTCATCCCCATCCAGTTCGAGAACCTGGAAATCGTGGAGGATCACGTCCACCAAACCGCGGACGGGAAGCGCTACTTCGTGCTGCACGGCGACGTCTTCGACACCGTCACCAAAAACTTCGTGTTCCTGGCCTACCTGGGCGACTGGGGCTACCGCGCGCTGATGCGCGTCAACCGGCTCTACAACAAATGGCGCGCCTGGCGCGGGAAGGAATACTACTCGATCTCCAAGGCCATCAAGGCGCGCGTGAAACGCGCCGTGAACCACGTATCCAATTTTGAACAACACATCGCCGAGCTCGCGAAGAGCCGGGGCTGCGTCGGCGTGATGTGCGGCCACATCCACACCGCCGCCGACCGCATGATGGGCGACGTCCACTATCTCAACAGCGGCGATTGGGTCGAAAGCCTCACCGCGATCGTCGAACACCACGACGGCCGCTTCGAGCTGATCGACTTCGCCGAATTCCGCAAAGAATTCCCCATGGAAGATGAGGATGCCGCCGACGCGACGGAGCATCCGCTGGACGTCGGGCAAAGCGCGCGCGCCTGAGCCTGTGCAAGACGATCCGATCCGACTGCCGCTTCCCGGCTGAGCGCCGATCTCGCCGCTTCCTCAGTCGCGCGCCTTGAGCGCGCCGACCAGGTCGAGCCGGTCCAGGCGCCGGCAGGCCAGCCGGAGCGAGGCGCCCGTGGCGAGCGCCACCACCAGCGCGGCGTAGGCGTAGTTGAAGGACGTCAGCACCAGGGGCAGCCGCACCGTCTCGGTGTTGACCGTCGTCAGGATCGCCTTGGCGAAACCCGAGCCGATCAGCAGCCCAAGGGGCACGGCGGCAAACGCGAGAAGCACGAGCTCCGCCACGAGGACCCCGGCCACCTCGCCCCGCCCAAAGCCCAGCACCCGCAGCGTCGCGAGCTCCCGCTGCCGCTCGGAGAGCGATATCCGCGCGCTGTTGTAGACGATGCCAAAGGCCACCGTTGTCGCGAAGATCAGATAGATCGTCTGGATCAGGCCGATGCTCTGCGCGGTCGTCTCGCGAAAGCTGCGACGCATCGCGTCCTTGATCACCACGCGCGACGCGGCCGGGGTCTCCTTCACCGCGCGCAAAAACTCCGGCCAGCTCGCGGCCCCCACCGTCACAAAGGCGCCGCTGATCCGGTCCCCCTCGCCGAGCATCCGGTTCAAGGATTCGAGGTCGGCGTGAGCCGCCACGCCGGCGAAATCCTCGGAAAACCCCGCCACGCGCACCGTCAGCTCGGCCTGCCGGCCCTCAAGCACTCTCATGACGACCTCGTCCCCCACCCCGACGCCCAACCCCTCGCCCAACACTTTGGAGACCACGATGCCCCGCTTGGGCAATGTGATCGCCCGACCTTCGGGCCCGATCACCCGCTGGAGTTGCCCGCCCTCCGCGAGGCCCTGCACCGAGAGCCGCCGCGAGCGAGCGCCGGCCCGGAGCTCCACCGGCACGCTGCGGAACGGCTCCGCCTGCGCGACGCCCGGCAACTGCTTCAGATCCGCCAGGGCGCGAGGCGCCGCCGGCTCGTTGAAGGCGACGATGGCCGTCTGCCGCTGGATCGAATCCCATTGAAAATCGAGCACATGCGCCACGCCGTCCCGAAAGGCGTTGGGCACGACAAGGATTCCCGTGGCCAGCGCCAGGGCGCCCACCGTCAACGCCGCCCGCCAGGGCCGCCGCGTCAAACCACGCAGAGCCATCCGAAGCGACACTCCGGAGCGGCGGACAACGCCCAGCCGCTCCACCGGCGATGGTTGAAAATCCTCCGGCGGCTCCGGCCGCATCGCCTCCGCCGGAGAGAGCCGCGCCACGCGCCGCACCGCTCCCAGCGCACCGACCAAGGCCGCGAACGCGCTCGCCGCCAACGCCGCGGTCACCGACCCCCACGCCGGCAGGAACACCAGCGCGGGAAATCGGAAGAACAGGTGATACATCGCCACCAACTTGTTCCCCAGCACCCACCCGCCCAGCGCGCCGAGCACCGTGCCCAGCAACACGATCACGAGGGCGAATTTCACGAAATGCAGCGCCACCGCGCGATCGCCGAAGCCGAAGGCCTTCAGGATCGCGATCTGCTCGCGCTGCAACGCGATCTGGCGGCTCAGCACCGCATGCGTCATGAAGGCCGCCACGCTCAGGAAAACCAAGGGGAAGCCGAAGGACAGTCCGCGCAGGACGTTGATCTCGTCGACCACGCGCTTGTCGCTCGGATGCTCCGCGCGTCCGTAGGCGCCCAGTCCGCCCCAGGGCAGCAGGCGGCGATCCAGCTCGGCGATCACGGCGGGTTCCTTCGCCCCCGGCCCGAGCGCGAGCGAAACGGTGTTGAACGCGCCCTTCAGGCTAAACGCCTCGGCCAGCTCCGTCTCCCGCATCCAGAAAACGCCAAAAGTGCGATTGTCGGGCAACGCCGCGCCGGGCGGCGCCTCAAAGACGAAATCCGGCGAAAGCACGACGCCCGTGACGCGCAGCTCCACGCGGCGACCGTTCATCAAGGCCGCGATGCGAGAGCCCGGTTTCAACCCGTTCGCGTCGGCGAATGCCTCGCTTACCACGACCTCCAGCCGCCCATCCGCCTCGGGAAGCCGGCCCGCGCGGACAAAAAGCCGTCCCAGCCGCGCCTCGCGCCGATCGGGAAGCGAGTGGATCAACCCCGTCGCAGGCTCGCTGCGCGAAGGCAGGTCGAGCGTCACTTGCCGCGCGATGCCCGCTTCGACCGCCGCCACTCCCGGGATGTTCGCCAACTGTTCCGCGACGCCGAGCGGGGCGCGTTTGAGCGAGGCGAAGACATGGCCGAAACGGTGGCGCCCGTAATAATCCTCGCGCGCCGTATCCAAGGAACGGATCAGCGACCGCGACATGATCATCATCGCCAGCCCGCAGGCCATCACCAGCGCCACCGCCATCACCTGCGATTTCAAGGCGCGAAGATCTCGCAGCAGCTTGAGATCGAGGTGGTTCATGCCGGCTGTTCCCCTCAGGCGAAATCGTGCGACCTACCAGGCAAGCGCGTCGACCGCCGCGCGTTCTGGGTTCACATGCTCGCGGTCGATGCGGCCGTCGCTCAGGTGCAAGACGCGGTCGGCCATGTCGGCGATGACGGCGTTGTGCGTGATGATGGCGGTCAGCGTGCCGAGCTCGCGGTTGATGCGCTCGATCGCGTCCAGCACCACCATGCCGGTCTTGAGATCGAGCGCGCCGGTGGGCTCGTCGCACAGCAGGACCTGCGGCCGCTTGGCGATGGCGCGGGCGATGGCCACGCGCTGCTGCTCGCCGCCGGAGAGTTGCGCGGGGAAATGATCCATGCGCGCCTCGAGCCCGACCAGACGCAGCGCTTCCTCGGGCTGCATCGGATCGCGCGCGATCTCGGTGATCAGCGCCACGTTCTCGCGGGCGGTGAGACTCGGGATGAGGTTGTAGAATTGGAACACGAAGCCGACGACGTCGCGCCGGTAGCGAGTCAGCCCGGCCTCGTCGGCATGCGCCAGATCCCAGCCGCGATAGACGAGGCTGCCGGCGCTCGGGACGTCGAGTCCGCCGAGCAGATTCAACAGGGTGGATTTGCCGGAGCCCGAGGCGCCGAGAAGCACGACCAGTTCCCCCGCGTGCAGGTCGAGGTCGACGCCCTTCAAAGCCTGCACGGCGGCCGGGCCGTGTCCGTAGGTCTTGCCCAAGCCGCGGACCTCGAAGACGGGATTGGGCGTTTTCACGATCGAGGTTAACCGCGGATGTCGCGGATGGGCGCGGATGCTTGGGCGTCTCTGCTATCCGCGTTTATCCGCGCCATCCGCGGTCAAATCGACCGGTCACTTCGTCGCGAGCACCTTGGCCCAGCGAACCAGCTGCTTCTTGAACTGCGCGGGGCTTGGCATGCCGGTGCCGGCGCGCTTGGCCATGGCGCGCTTGAGATCGAAAACCACCGCCCAGTCGTCTCCATAGCCCGGGTGGCAGGCCTTCACGTCGGCGGTGGCGAGCCGGTCGAGCGGCTTGCCCTGCTGCTCGGCGAGCTTCACGACCGCGCCGACGGCGTGGTGCGCCTCGCGGAAAGGCACGCCGCGCTCGACGAGGTAGTCGGCGAGATCGGTCGCGAGTAGTGCGGGGTCGGATACGGCGGCGGCGCAGCGGGCGGAGTTGACCTGGATGCCTTCGAGCGTGCCGGCGAGGACCTCGGCGCAGATGGCGGTCGTGTCGAGGCTGTCGAACACGGGCGGCTTGTCCTCCTGAAGGTCGCGGTTGTAGGTGAGCGGCAGCCCCTTCGTCATCGTCAGAAGGGCGGAAAGGTTGCCCACGAGGCGGCCTGATTTTCCGCGGAGGAGCTCGCAGGAATCCGGGTTCTTTTTCTGGGGCATGAGCGAAGAGCCGGTGCAGAAGGCGTCGGGCAGCTCGACAAACTTGAACTCGGCGCTCGACCAGAGGATGAGGTCCTCGGCGATGCGCGACGCATGCACGCCGAAGAAGGCGCAGGCGGAGGCGAATTCGAGGAAGAGGTCGCGGTCGGCGACGGTGTCCATCGAGTTTTGGGAAACGCGCGGGCGGCCCTTTTCGTCGACAAAGCCGAGCGCCTTCGCGGTGAACTCGCGGTCGATAGGCAGCGTGGTGCCGGCGATCGCGCCCGCGCCGAGCGGACACCAGTTGGCGTGCTTGGCGACGGCCGCGAAACGCGAATGGTCGCGCTCGAGCATTTCAAGCCACGCGAGCAGATGGTGCCCGAGCAACACAGGCTGGGCGCGCTGGAGATGGGTGTAGCCGGGGATAAGCGTGGCGCCGTCGCGCCGGGCCAGGTCGAGGAGGGCGCGCTGGGCGAGGCGGAGGCGGGCCATCACCTCGGCGCAGGCATGCTTGAACCAAAGCCGCATATCGGTCGCGACCTGGTCGTTGCGGGAACGCGCGGTATGGAGCTTCGCGGCGGCGGGCACGCGCTTGGTCAGCGCCTGCTCGATGTTCATGTGCACGTCCTCGAGCTGCATGCTCCAGGTAAACTTGCCCGCCTCGATCTCGCGCAGGATCTCGTCGAGCCCCGCGTGGATCGCGTCGCGCTCCTTCTTTGTGATGAGGCCGACGTGCGCGAGCATGGCGGAGTGGGCCTTGCTGCCGGCGATGTCGAAGGGAGCGAGACGCTTGTCAAAGGAGACGGACTCGCTGAAGCGGAGCATCAGGTCGGCGGGACCGGCTGAAAAACGGCCGCCCCAGGAGGCTTGGGAAGATTTCGCCATGATAAGAGAAAAGGTCGGAAGCCGGGAGCACACGCCGCCCCACCCCGCCGGGCAACGCGAAAGGCGCTCTTCGTCGGTTTCACCCACCGACGCCCGCCCATGCCGCGGCTTGATCCCATGCGCGTTCGCCCCTGACGATTGCCTCCATGTCCAAGGAGCCCCTCCGCGCCGCCGTGCTCGCCGCACTCGAGTCCGAACTCGCCCGCCAGACCCACGCCGCGCTCGACGCCCGGGACGAATCGATCAGCGAGGAGAGCCGCGCCGAAAACAAATACGATACCCACGCGCAGGAGGCCGCCTACCTTGCCGAGGGGCAGGCGCGCATCGCCAACGAACTCGCGGCATCGCTCGCGGCGTGGCGAGCCTTGCGATTTCCCGAAACCGGCCACGACCGCGTCCAACTCGGCAGCCTCGTCACCCTTGACCACGGCAGACGCCAGGACCTTTTGCTTCTCGGCCCGACCAACGGAGGCCTCGTGATTCCCGCTCCCGGCGAGGCTTCGCGCGAGATCACCGTCGTCACGCCGTCTTCGCCCATCGGTCGCGCCCTCCTGGGCCGAGCAGTGGGCGATGTCCTTCCGCCTCCGCGCAAAGGCGCCTCAGCTCCCCGCGTCGCCGCGCTGGCGTGATCGCGACCCGCCGTCCCGCCCGCCTTCGCGCGCCCGCGGCGGCGCAATGTTCGTATTACGAACATTGCGCGTTGCTTACCGCGAGGGGATATCCGTTTCGAAAAATTCTTCTGCCTTTATCCGCGGCGATCCGCGTAGTCTGCGGCCCAAACTTCGTTCTTCGTGCCTTCGTTCCCGCTCCGCCGCCGCCTCGTTCTCGCCATCTCCGCGCTTGCGCTGCTCACCGCCCTGCCCGCCTGCGCGCCCAAACGCGATCCCGCCGCGGAGAACTTCGGGACGATTCTCCCTTCGCTGCCCGCCGAACTGACCGCGGCCCTCGATCATTTTCGCGCCGAAGGGCCGAAGGGCTGGGCGTTCACCCAAACGACTTCCGGCGAGGGCAAGGAACTCGTCGAACGCTACGATCCGCGCCCGCGCGGCGCGGCCCGCTGGACGCTCCTTTCCGAAAAAGGCGCAGCTCCCACCGAGGAACAGCAGCAACGTTATCGCGACACCCGCCCCGCCTTCGACGCCTCCTCAAACCTCGCCTCGCAGTTCGACCGGGCTCGGGCAGCGCTGGTGTCGCAAGACGAGCGGTCAGTCACCTACGAGTTCGCCCTCAAACCGGCCTCGGAAACCGACACCGCCGCCGCCCACATGCGGGCCCGCGCGACGCTCGACCGACCCACCGGCGCCATTGTGCGCGTGGAGTTGTTCAACTTCCGCCCTTTCAAGCCCGCCGGGAGCATCACGATCGAGGAAGCGCGCACCACGCTCATCTATACTCCGCCCTCCGATGGACGCCCCGCTCTTCCGCTTGAATCGACCATGAAGGTTCGTGGAAAACGCTTTTGGTTCCGCAGCTTTGAGCAGACCGTGACGAGCAAGTTTAGCGACCACGAGAACGCCGCCAAGCGGAGCGAT
This sequence comes from uncultured Verrucomicrobiota bacterium, assembly GCA_946482165.1. The sequence goes on from CAMLQS010000061.1 coordinate 17,277, forward strand.
AATTCCGCCGGCTCCTTGCCCTCGACCTAGGCCGTAGAAATTCGGTCGAGAGGGTCGTATCGAGGCAATCTGGCGGCACCTTTCAGTGGCTCTCTTCCGGCGAAATACCCTCCGGGTATTCCTTGGTCGTTCGCCTCTGAAATCCGCTCGCCACCTTATCTCGCTGCTCCGCCTTCGACTGAATTTCTACGGCTAGGCGAAAGCGGGACCAGCCTCCGACGACGACTCACCACACCACTGCGGCGGAAGCTTCTCGCTTCCGCCGTTTTTTGTGCGCTCGAACTCCCATCAAGTCCGGCGCCTCGATCAGCGGTGTTCGATCACCTCGGCAGCCGCAAAACGCACTTTCGGCGCGGTGGCGTATTTGTCGCTCGCCGCCCGGTAACCCGCGGCGAGCGCCATCTGCGTGGCCCAGCCCGAGCCGACGAGGCCGAGCGCTTCGTCATATTTCGCGGGATCAATGCCTTCCAGCGGACAGGTATCGATGCCCATTACCGCAGCCGCGGCCATAAATTGCCCGGCCGCGATATAAACCTGCTTCGCCGACCACGACTCGAGCTGGCCCGCCTTGCCCTTGGCGGCGACGAAGCCGTCGACGACTTTGCGATAACCCGCAAGCGACTCGACCGGCACGCCACGCGTCTTCGCCGTGTCGGCCATAAATAGATCCACATGCGCCGCATCCACGGCTTGTTTCACCGTGAGAACGACCAGATGGCTCGCCTCCGTCACCTGCGATTGCCCCCAGGACGCTTCGCGGAGCTTAGCTCGAAGCGCAGGTGTTTCGACGACGACAAATTTCCACGGCTGGATGCCGAAGGAGGAGGGCGCGAGCCGGAGCGATTCCACCAACGCGTTCCACTCCGCGGCGGGGATCTTTCGCGCGGGGTCGAACTGCTTGGTGGCGTAGCGCCAATTGAGGGCGGAGACGAGATCGGCGGCGGGAAGCGGATTCATGAGGAGGCGGGAGGATAGCCATCTAGGCGGAAGTTCCCGACGCTGCCGCAGTCGTCCCGCCGCGCAAGCGCTCCGGCGCTTTTCCGAGCCACGGCCACACTTCGTTAGTTCGCCGGCACGATCACCATATCGTCGAAATGCAGACCGCACCACACGCGGTCGCCTTCGTGCAAGGCCTCGATGATCGCGCTCTCGTTCGGCACCACGGCGGAAAGCGTCGCGCCGGCATCCGTCTTGAGCACGAGGTGGTCGAAGGCCCCTTGAAAAATCTCCTCCGCGATCGTCGCTTGAAAAAGATTCTCCGC
>CAMLQS010000062.1 GCA_946482165.1 uncultured Verrucomicrobiota bacterium
TCCACCCGCGTGCTCGCCCCCGAGGTCCTGGGCTGGAGCGGCTTCCCCGCCTACGCCGACGCCCTCCTCGCCGATCCCGTCGCCAAACCCTTCGTCTCCCACCTCGCCACCCATTCCTACGAAGGCGCCGCCCTCGCCTACCCCGCCGCGTCCGTCGAGGGGAAATCGCTCTGGCAAACCGAGTTCACCGACCCCGGCGCCGACTCCGATCCCTCCGTCGACTCCGCCCTCCGCACCGCCGCGCGTATCCACGATTTCCTTACCGTATCCGAGGGAAACGCCTGGCACTACTGGTGGCTCATGCCCCGCGGCGACAACCCCGCCAGCACCGGCGCCCTCGTCGAGAACGGCGTCCTCGCCAAGCGCGGCTGGGCGCTCGGCAACTGGTCCCGCTTCGTCCGCCCCGGCCACCGCCGCGTCCGCTCCTACGGCTCCGACGAGTCCGTCCGCGCCACCGCCTTCGTCTCGCCGGACCGCCGCCGCCTTTCCGTGGTCGCGATCAACAACGACTCCGTCGATCACCTCGTGCCCCTCGCCATCTCGGGCGGTTCCGCGCCCGCCCTCGCGCCGTGGGAGACCTCCGCCTCCCGCTCGCTCGCCGCGCTTCCCGCGCTCTCGCCCGCCGCCGACGGATCGTTCCTGCTTTCGCTGCCCGCGAGGAGCGTCACCACCTTCGTCGGCGACTCGCTGAACCGGCCGCCTTCCTCGCTCGCTCTCTCCGCCGCGAGCATCCGTGAAAACCTTCCGGCCGGCACCCTGGTCGGCCGGCTGTCGGCGCTCGATCCCGACCCCGGCGAGACCTTCTCCTACGCCCTCGTGCCCGGCATGGGCGGCACCGACAACGCCGCCTTCGCCATCGTCGGCGACGAGCTGCGCTCCGCCGTCCCGCTCGATCACGAGACGGCGTCATTCCGCAACGTGCGCATCCGTGTCACCGACTCCATCGGCGCCGACTTCGAGCACACCTTCGCCATCACCGTCCAAAATGATCCGGCCGACTATGACGACTGGGCGGCGGCGATCCCCGTCGCGTCGCGCGCTCCCGACGCCGATTCCGACGGAGACGGAGTGCCCAACCTGCTCGCCCATGCCCTCGGGGGGGACGCCGACGCGCCACTTCCGCCCGGGCGCCTCCCCCGGCTTTTTTTCGGAGAGGGAACGCTACACTTTGGATTTCTCATCCCAGAGCCCGCGCCGCTCGATGTTTCCTACCGGGTAGAACGTTCCGACAACCTTGCGACCTGGACCGAGGTGGCGGCCAAGACAGGTGGCGCCCCGTGGACCGGCGACGCGCCGGTCCAAGCGCTTCCCTACGCGGAAGACTATGCCCTGGTGCGTATCGCGGCCATTACCGGCATCCGTGTGTTTTATCGGCTGCGTGTGGCGTTGATCGGCACGGACTCGTTGTGACGCGGAAGTCCGTTCGGTTCCGGACATTTCAACGGAAGCGCGCATCGCCCGTGGGGCCGGACGCTGCGCGTGGGCGATAGCCGATTCGGAGGATCACAGGCCGGCGGACCTTCCTCGCGCCCGGGTTGGGCCAACGAACGCGTGCCTTGCCCCTGCTCTGTCCAAAAGAAAACACCCGCCGGGCAAGCCCGGCGGGTGTGAGGTTCTCGTGACGATCAACTTCTAGCGATCAGGGCGTCGGGTAGCTGACCGACAGGCGCAGGAAGCGACGCGGGCTGGCCGAGATCAGCTCGGTGTCGGTGACGGTGACCGAGCCGGCCACGTTTTCCGAACCGGTGAAGTTCTCGATCTCCGTCCAAGTCGGCGTGCCGGCGAGGTCGTTCGTGGCCTGCACCGAGTAGACGAGGGTTTCGTCCGCGATGCGGGTGAAGGTGAGCGTCAGGTGCGTGCCGGCGCCGTCCTTCCCGATCGCGACCACGGGAGCGGCGTTGGCGACGGTGGGGTCGGAGTTCGTGGCATACTCCAGCAGGTTCACCACTCCGTCCCCGTCCGGATCGGCGAGATCGGCGCCGTTGCCGGCGTTCTCGGAGCTGCTGAAATACTGCTCGCGCCAGCTCTCGATCCCGGTGAGCACGGATGCTTCCGGAGTGGCCGATACCTCGGTGGAGACGGGGCCGGTCAGGCCCGAGCCCGAGTTCTTCGCCTGCACCGTGTAGTAATAGGTGGTGCCGTTCGTGAGCAAGGTGTCGGTGTAGCTCAGGCCGGCGACGCCGTCGGCCGCGACAACGTAGGGACCACCCGAGGTGGTGGAGCGGCGGACGACATAGGTGTCCGCGTCGGACGCGGCGGTCCAAGAGAGCGAGACCGAGGCGTTGCCCGCGGTCGCGCTCGCCGTGGTCGAGCCCGGCGTGACGGCATCGAGTCCGCCGGTGACAGTCAGCACGCCGGTCGACGGGACGAAGCTATAGGAAACGCCTGCATCGCTTCCGGTCCAGGCGGAGCCGGCGTCGGTAAGCGGCAAATCCCCGGCGGTGGTCGTGACGGTCACGCTGGCGAGGGAACCGCCGGCGCCGCCCGCGATGTCGAAGAGCTGATAGGAGCCGTTGTAGACGCCGCCGGTGAAGTTGAGGCGGAGGGGACCGCTGTAGCTGAAGGAACCGGGAACGGTGGTGCGCACACCGGTGACGAGCGCGCCGACAATATCGAACTGGGTGGAGCCGCTGAAGAAGTCGATGCTCACCGAGTTGGAGTTGAACTGAAGCACGCCGCCGGCGGAACCGCCGGCGCCCGGACGCAGGGTGCCGTAGATGTTCACGTTTCCGGAGATCACGCCCGTGCCGGCGAGGGTTCCGGCCTCGTTGACCTCTACGTTCGAGGCGGTGCCCGAGGTCGGATGCGGAGCCAGCGAGCCTTCGACGCGGAAGATGCCGCCGTTGACGTTGGTTTGGCCGGGATAGGTGTTGGCGCCGCGAAGGATCAGCGTGCCGGTTTCGTTTTTGGTGATGGCGACGTTCGAGTCGGCGGCCGTTCCGTTGACGACGGGGCCGTTGACGATGGTGAGGCCCTGGCCCTGGAGAACAAAGGTGCGCGTTCCGCCAAGCGTGGCGGTGACGGTGCCGTTCAGCGTCAGCGATCCGGCGCCGGTGGAGAGCGTGGTGGTGGTGGCGCCGAAGTTCCCGAAGGTCAGGTTGCCGTTGAGCACGTTGTTTCCGGTAAGACTTTGAACCACCGTGCCGCCTCCGATCTGGACGGCGTTGGCCAGGCTGACGTTGTCCTGCAATTGCAGGCGCGCGCCAAAGCCGTCGACGTTGAGCAAGCCGGTTCCGACTGCCTCGGAGTGGGTGACGTAGAGCCGGCCGCTGGTGATGCGAGTGGTGCCGGTGTAGGTGTTGGCGGCGTTGAAGGTCGTGTTGCCCGTGCCGCTCACCGCGACAAGGCCGCCTGTGCCGGTGATCACGCCGAAATCGACACCTTGGACGGTGGCGTTGGTGCGATTGATGGCGAAGGTGGCGCCGCTGGCCAAGTTGATCGGGGAAGCGGCGGAAATGGAGCCCGTCGTTCCCGCGTTGCCCAGTTGCAACGTGCCGGAATTCACCTGGGTGGCGCCAGTGTAGAGGTTGGTTCCGCTGAGCGCGAGGATGCCGCCCGCGCCGGTCTTGGTGACGCCGCCGGTGCCGATGAGATCGGCCGCCACGACCGCGGTGCCGGCGGTGTTGGTGCCGGTGAGCGTCGTAGTGGCGAGCGTGCCGTTCTGAATCGTGCCCGAAGCGCTGCTCAGGGTCACGTCGCCGAGGATTTGCGAGGTCGCGCCGAGGTCGAGAACGCCGCCCGCCACGTTTACGGAGGCGGACGCGCCGCCGAGCGTGCCGGAGCCCGAGAGCGCAAGGGTGCCGGCGTTGACGGTGGTGCCGCCGGTGTAGCTGTTGGCGCCGCTCAGCGTGAGGGTGCCGCCCGCCCCGTTCATGGCGACGGTGCCGGAGCCGCCCAGGACGGCCGAGACGGACGCGTTGCCGCTGGTGTTGGTGCCGACAAGGGAGGCGGCGGAGAGGGTGCCGTTCTGGATCGTGCCGGGGCCGCTCACGGTCACGGTGCCGATGGTCGTGGAGGTCGCGCCCAGATCGAGGGTGCCGCCAGCCACGGTGACGGCCGCCGAGGCGCCGCCAAGCGTGCCTGAGCCGGTGAGCGCGAGGGTGCCGGAGTTGATGAGGGTGCCGCCGGTGTAGCTGTTGATGGTGCCGATCGTCACCGTGCCCGTGCCGTTCTTGGTCACGCTGCCCGTGCCCGTGATGCCCGAGTCGCCGGCGAGGGTGAAGCTCGTGGTGTTGTTCTCAAACAGCGCCAACGAGGGGCTCACACCGGGAGAGGGGATCGTGATGGTCGTGCCGGTGGCGTTGTCGTCGAAGCGGGCGAGATCGCCGTTGATGAAGGTGGTCGGCGTGCCGGCGATCGCGAGGACCCAGTTGCCGGTGGAGCTGGTGCTCCAGACGCCGCCGTTGGCGCCGGTCCAGCGAGGGGTGTCGCCTTGGATGAGAAGCGCGACGCTGGTCGAGTCGACGTCGACGACGGCGCTTTGGCGGCTGGTGAGTCCGCCGACCGAGCCGACGGAGAAGTGGGACGTCGAGCTGGTGGTGCTGCCGAAGTCGACCACGCGATAGCGGGTGCCGCTGTTCCAGAAAGGTTGGGTCGCGTTGATCGCGACGGTGCCGGCGGCGGGAGTGGTGGTGAGCGCGCCGGTGACGATGATCGGAGCGGCGGCGCCATCTCCGACGGTGCTGACGGTGATGTTGGCGTCGCCTTGGAAGCCGAGGCTTCCGATCGTCAGGGACGCCGCGGTGCCGTCGCCGTGCGTGAGGGTGTTGGCGACGTTGTCCGTCACGGTGACGCTGGAGATCGTCTTGGTGCCGTCCACCGCGCCTTGCTGGAGCGTGACGGTCGGGGACACGGCGACGTCGCTGTTCTGGGTGAACTTCGCCCCGGCGCCGTTCACGACGATGGAGGAGGTCGAATTGATGGCGCCGGCCGCGCCGCCGAGCTTGAGCGCGCCGCCGGCGACGGTGGTCGCGCCGGTGTAGGAGTTGTCCGCGGTGAGCGTCAAGGTGCCGGCGCTCTGGATCAGCGCGCCGCTTCCTGAGACGACTCCGCTGATCGTCTGGCTGGAGGAGCTCTGGTAGGCGAAGGTGGCGTTGTTGTTGATGGCGCCGGAGTGGGTCCCGTTCAGACCGAGGAGACCGGTCCCGACCACGGCCACCGCGCCTTGGTTGATGGTGAGGGTGGGCGTGGTGGGAAGGTTGTTGGCGGCGGCAAAGCTCACCGTGCCCGAACCGTTCTTGACGACGGTGACATTGGTCTGGCCCTGGGTGGCGTCGATGCGGAAGGGAGCGTTGAAAAGCCAGTCGCCCGTGCCGTCGAGGTTGACGGTCTTCGCCGCACCGCCGCCCGCGCGCCAGAGGATGTCGGAGGCGAAAGTGGCGACGTTGGAGCTGTTGTTGGTGTAGGTCTGGGTGTTGGACGCGCCGCGATAGACCAGTATCGTGGAGTCGGCGCCGGTGCCGAAGCTGAAGGCGCCCGCCCCGCTCGCGATGGTGATGTTGCCGAGACCCAACTGGAGGCCGGAGGTGCCGGCCACGCCGTCGAGCGTGAGGTTGCCCGATCCGGTGTAGTTGATGTGGACGCCGTCCGTGGCGCCAAAGCTCGGACCAAGGTTGGCGGACCACGTGAGGGTTCCGAGGGCGGTCGTGCTGTCGAAGGTCATCACGTCGCCGCTCGCGAAGGTGGCCGAGCCGCTGCTCCAGTTGGAGGCGACGCTCATGTTGGTCTCGGTGCCGCCCGCGCCGCCGGTCCAGGTGGCGCTCGCCGCATGGAGGGAGGACAGGCCGAGGCCGGTGATCGCCGCGCAAAGGCCAAGCGCGCGCAGCAGGGGGGTGCCGATATAGAAGGGTGCGGTGTTCTCGCTGCGAAGCAGCAGCTCGCGGGTTTTGAGGTTCATGATGAAGTTGCGCTGATTTTGGAGGGGTAGACGAACGGGGGCGGGGTTGCCGGCGATCGGATCTGAATACGTCGCCTCGGGATAGGATCGCTAGCAGTCCCATCCCGCCGGTTTAACTCAACTTTTGCGCTAACTGTAGATCAATACCCATAAATAAATTCACTTATCAATATCCATTAGCTACTTATGAATAAATTAGCGACCGGAATCAATCCTTGGGATGACTATGGGTATGCCGCTCGGGGCCCCGGTGGCGGTGAACAAGCCGGCCGCAGGGACAAAACGCGCCGCTCTGCGCGTGCGGCGGCCGGATGTTTTCCGCGTTTGGAAGCCCGACATGCGCGGATCCGCTGGATCCACGCGCTGTTGCCATCAAGCCCTTCGGAGGGCGTCGGCAGATGACGGCCGTGCGCGCGTAACCGCAAAGTCCAACGGAACCAAGTGGCGAAGGTCCGGGCGGGAAGAGCCGGGGGAGCTGCTTTGCGCGCCCTTCTGTCGGCCTCGCGTTCATTGTATCCGAAAAACAGATACACACTCCATGCGAAGGGGCCGCTCGGCGACGCGGTGCTCGATCTGCCCGGCATGGCTCAGGCCGGCATCGCACTGGGCGGAGAAATCGTCATGGCAGTCGGAGCGGTCGCGGCATGGTTCGCACACTGCTCGCTCGGATCGAGCGCAGCCTGCCCTCGGTCTCGACGATCCGAATCCATTGACCCACGCGTCGCCCCCGCACGCGTTCGTCGCGACCGTCGAGGGGCCGTTTCCCATAAGCATTTCTGAAAGGGAACGCCACGGATTCAGCTACCTCCTGCGCCCTCGCTAGATAGTCAGGAAAGACCCGGCGTTTGTCAAATGTTAGACCATCGAAAGGCTTATCAGCCGGGGCTGAGTGGTGTCATCTGCCCGTGCGCTCAGTCCCCACCCCGCCTCGCTCCCCGCCCCGCCTTCGGCCGCCGTTCGTTGGCGCCCAGCGGCCTCTTCCGGAAAACGAAATAGACAAATCCGCTCTCCGTTCAGTCCCGACCTCCAGAAAACCCCTTATCCACGCCTTAGCCCATGCGCGCGGATACACCCCGCACATTTTTCGCCCCAGCAACCTCAAATATCACATGAAAATATCCCGCTCCACGCTTCGTCCTTCGCGCTTGGCCAAGTTCGCAGTCACTTGCCTTGTTCTCTCTCCCGCCGCCTTCGCCGCCAGCGCCACGTGGGACGGCGGCGCCGGCACGAACGTCATCAACACCGGAAGCAATTGGACTGGCGACGCCGCGCCCGTCGCCGCCAACGACACCGCCACATGGGATGGCACCGCCCCCGGCAATCTTGCTCTCATCTGGAGCTCCAATTTCGGCGTTGCGGGCGGCACCGCAACCACCGGCGGCACCAATCTCGTCATGACCGGCGCGCAGACCGGCTCGCTCTCGCTGGATGCCACGGGTGGCAATCTCAGCGTGGGCAACATCACCCTCAACTCGGGAGCCGGGGCGTTCACGCTCGGCGACGGCTCGGGAACGGCCACGATCGTTCTCCGCGGCGGCTCCACATTCACCAACGACTCGTCCACCGCAGCAACTATCAGGTCCGACGTCTCCGTCCTCAACGGCGGCGGCATCGGCGGCCGCGTCATCTCCTTCGGAGGCTCCGGCAACTGGGCCGTAGAAAACACCCTGATCACCGCGGGATTCACCAACTCCGGCACCGCCAGCCTAAGCAAAAGCGGCGCCGGGACCCTCACCCTCTCCGGCGCCAACGTCCATGGCGCCGGCACCACCGTGAGCGGCGGCGCCCTTGCGGTCACCCACGGAGGTGCGCTGGGCACCGGCAACGTCGCGCTCTCCGGCGGCCGTCTCCTCGTCTCCAACAACATCAATCTCGGCGGCGTGACCAACTATAACCTGACGGGCAGCGCCAATGTTCCCGGCACCTCATCCTTCGAGGCCCGCATCGTCAACGTCTCCGGCGCCAACGCGATCTCCGGCAACATCAACTTCAGCGCCGTCGGCGGGACGGTCGTCAACGTTCACTCTGCGGCCGGCATTCTCACGCTCAACGGCAACATCGCCGCCACGCTCACGACCACCACCGCGCGCACCTTCAACTTCGCCGGCGCGGGCGACATTATCTCCAACGGCGTCATCTCCAACGGCACCGTTGCCGTCGCCGTGTCGAAACTCGGTGCGGGCACCTTCACCGTGAACGGCGCCAACACCCACACCGGCGGCACCACCGTCACGGAAGGTATCCTCTCCGCCGGCCACGTATCCGCCCTCGGCACCGGTGACCTCGCCGTCAACGGCGGCACGCTCTCCTCCAGCGTCGCCTCTGTCTCGGACGTCGGCAACGTCACCTTTTCCTCCGGCGGCCTCGACCTCGGCGGCGTAAGCGTAGGCGCCCTCGCCCTCGCATCCGGAAAAACCTTCACCATGTCTGGCGGAACTTGGTCTGTCAGCATTGGCTCCACCATCAGCTATGACCAAGTGACGAGCGCGGGCGGCGCCGCCGCCTTCAGCGTGTCCGACGCCACCATCGCGCTCAGCGGCATCTCGGATTACAGCGTCGGCTACAGCCTCTTCAGCGGCTTCGCCCCCGGCTCCGTCTCCAACCTATCCATCACCGGATACGATTCCGGCAGCTGGCTGGCCACGCTCGGCACCGATGGAGTGCTCAGCTTCTCCGCGGTCCCCGAGCCCTCGGCCTTCGCCTGCCTCGCCGGCCTTGCCGCCCTCGGCTTGGGAATGACCCGCCGTCGCCGCCAAAGCTGAGTCGTCTCTTGTCCAAGCCCGGACGGTCGCGGTCTTCCGCCGACGCGACCGTCCGTTTCTCCCCCTCCACCCCGCCAAGTTCCCCGCCCCCTCCGGAGAGCACCTGGAACAAATGAAAGCCTCGCCCCTCCTCGTCCCTCTCCTAGCCTTCGCCTTCTCTTCGCTGGGCGCCCGCGCGGATGTGGTTTTTCGTCACGAAGCCGCAGCGATTATCCAATCTTGGAGTCCCACTCGTGCCGGAGGCGCACTCGCCGTCTCCACTCTTCCGACCGGCGCCACCTATCAAGAAGCCCCTTTTCTCGATATCGAAGGCAGCGACTATTTCGCCCAGAGCATCATGGGGAACGGCCAACGCCTCAAGGCCCTCGCATTCTATGGCGCCGGCATGAGTCCGGTTCCTCTCGCCTATAGTATCTCCGTCCTCGATTACGGCCCGGTCAACGAACCGATCGACACCTCCGCCGAGTTCAATCCCCGGACGCCTCCCTCCGTTGTGGCGATTTCGAGTTTCGTTTTGGGAACAACCCCCTCCGGACGCCTCTTCTTTGAATTCAAAGGCGAAGACAGCACCGTCCTCGCCGCCGACCACGCCTACGTCGTGCTCATCACCACGGAGGGCAGCGGCAAGCTGCGCCTCCATCGCATGGCTACCGGCGATTCCTACGAGGACGGCGCCTGCGCCAGAGGCCTCAATCTGAATCCCTCCGTTTTCAACTCCACCGGCGCCACTCGGGACGCCGTCTTCGCCCTCTACACTGCCGCGCCCTGAAGGCCCGGCGAACCCCTCGTTCATCATCCGCTCTTCCCCTCAACCTTTCATCCCCCGCCCATCATGCATCGCCCAACCCTCTGCTCGTCGCCCCGTCCTCGCCGCGGATTTACACTGATCGAACTGCTCACGGTCATCGCAATCATCGGCATCTTGGCCGCGATTCTCATCCCAACCGTCGGAATGGTCCGGAAAAAAGCCAAGGCCGCCGACTGCGTCAGCCGTCTTCGCCAGATCGGAACCGCGATCCGCCTGTTCTCGGACGAGAACAAAGGCATGGTTCCGCCGTGGCGAGGCAAGCCCGCCGACGAGCCCGGCGCCCAAGGCGTCCTTTGGACGCAAGCCATCATCAGCTACATGACCATCAAAGCCGGCACCAGCACCGGATCCCCCGTATTGCCCAATTTAGCCGAGGGCACCGATTACTCCCAGATCCCGCAGTATTTCTATATGTGCCCAGGAGGCACGCTGCCCGTGAAAGGCCGTTCTTGGGGCAGCTACGCGGTCCACCCGGTGATCATGCAATCCAACGCGGCCGGCCCCATCTACCGGATCTCCCGCGTGCAACGTCCGTCGATGGTGATTTTGGTCGCCGACGGATCGCAAAACGATCAAGGCGGCGACGAATTCTACAGCCTTTACGGATCCGCCAGCGACGGGTCGCACGGATACTTCAACAAGACCTACACAGCGAGCGACTCGTCCAAACCCTTTGACGCAATTTTGGATTCAGCCACTAGCAATCCCGACCGAGACCGAGCGGCGAGCGTCGGCTTCCTCCGCTACCGCCACAACAACAACGTCAATTGTCTCTTCGTCGACGGCCACGTCGCGGCCAAAGTCCGGGGCTCCCTCACCTACGCGAACGTCATCGAGAATAGATAGCCTGCCTTTGTCCGTCCAACCCGCGCTCCGCGCGATGTGGCCACAAAAGGCGCAGCGAGCTCAGGACTCCCACACCCTTGAGCCTCCTGCGCCTTCTGTGGCCTTCGTTATTTGCCCCCTCGGAAAAAGACCGGCGGAAAGTCCAAGATCCCCTCACTGAGGCACGGGGTGTGAGACAAGACAGCCTCGCTCTTGTGCGCTATCTCGCTCCGCCGTCAGCCCGAGCGGACAACATATTCACTCTCGGAATACAGAAGAGCCGCTGCGGATAGGAGCACGACGGGCAGCCGTCCCCCTTCTCCGTAGACCCTTCGTTCGCCGACGGCCGAGCCCAACCCCACTTTCCCCGGCGCCACTGGGATGCCATTATAAATGAACCTCCGCCCGCTCCTCCGCGTTCTACCCCTTTCGCTGCTCCTGTTCGTTTTCATCGCGCAATTCGCCACGGTCGCCCAAGCCGCCGCGCCCCTGCGCCGGCCGATCTCCCCTCGGCAACCGATGTGGCTCGTCCACATCGACACTTGGAACTACGCCGATCCGCAGAAGATCATCGATCTCATCCCCGCCGACATCCGGCCCTTCGTGGTGATGAACATCTCGCTGTCGATCAGCCACGACGAGGCGACCAGCCAGTTCCAAGTCGCCGAATACGGCTACGAGATCGCCAAGTCGTGGCTGCGCGCCTGCGCCCAGAACCGGATGTGGGCCATGGTCCAGCCGTCCAGCGGTGGCTACAGCCAGTTCTCCGACGCCGATCTCTCCGTCTACGAGGAATTCTACCGCGACTACCCCAACCTGATCGGGTTTAACTATTGCGAGCAATTCTGGGGCTTCGACAGCGCCACCGACCCGCTCTCCCCGGCATGGGCCGACCGGATCAACCACTTCGCGAACCTGCTCGCGTTGAGCAACCGCCACGGCGGCTACCTCGTGGTCAGCTGGTGCGGCAACCAGTGGAGCCCCAACATCAATCCCATCGCCATGCTCAAGCGCGTGCCGGCCTTCGCCGCCGCCTGCCGCACCTACACGGAAAACTACATCCTCTGCGAAAAATACACCACGCAGACCTACCAGTCCGACATGGAGAGCCTCTGCCTCGGCGCCTACCTCTCCGGATACTCCGGCAACTACGGCATGCGCTACGACGACACCGGCTGGACCGACTCCACCGGCGCCCATGCGAACTTCACCATGGCCACGCAGGGCGCGCCTTTCCTCGAGCACGTCATGCTCACCGGCCAGACCGTCTTCGACGGCCCCGAACTCATCTGGACCCAGTGCTTCCGCGAGATCAGCGCCGGCTCCACCACCGACGGATATAGCATGCGCCGCTGGGAAACGTTCTCCCAGTTCGACAACGTCAGCGTGGACCTCTTTCGCAAGGTGCTCGACGGCACCGTTCGAATCCCCACCCGCCGCGAGGTCATCGACCGCACGAAGGTCGTCGCCATCGCCAACGTCAACTCCGGCACCTCCGACGCTCAATACAGCTCCCTCGAAACGCTTTTCGAAGGCCTCTACCGCATGGACGGCGACGGCAACCTGAGGAACAACAAATCCTTCTTCAAAAAGACCGGCCGCTACCCGACCATCCCGACCGTTTATCAACTCGACGACGCCGACGCCCAGTCCTTCGCGGTGCAGGTCAACCACTCCGCCGCCGCCACCCGCTGGCCCACCCTCGCCGCCAAGACCGCCGAGTTCGACGGCCTCTTTCCGGAGGAATACACCGGGGACATCTACGCCGGCCGCCACGAGAACGGCTGGGTGGTCTACAACCCCTACAAGACCGGCCAGACCGCCAGCGGCTCCGTTCCGTTCAAATACAATACCTGCGACCGCATGGAGCTCACGCTCTCCCAATACACCGCGGGCGTGGTGAAGGAATACGCCGGCCAAGTTACGTATTACCTTACCAACTACGACAACGTCCTCGATACCGGCCTCAAGACCGACGTCATCGCGATCCACGGCGCCACCTCCGAACCCACCTGGTCCTTCGCCGATCGCGGCAGCCATCAGGCCAGCGTGGTGACGCAGTCCTGGTCGGGCGGCGTCTTCACCCTGACCGTCCAGCACAACGGCCCGCTCGACATCACGGTCAATTGCTCCGGCGCCGCCGCCGGCCGCCTCACCGCCTACACCTCCGCCTCCGTCGCCGCCCCGTCCGCGCCCCCGACCTACGTCGGCCCGCTCCAATACGAGGCCGAGTGCTTCGACTACAAGAACATCGACGGCATCACCAAGGGCGGAAACACCGGCGACGTCCGCAACTACACCGGCCAAGGCTACCTCCGCTTCGGCACCGTCGCCACCTCCGCCATGCGCGACACCGTGACCGTGCCCGCCGCGGGCGTCTACCGGCTCGATACCCGCTACTCTTTCGTCGGCGCGGACATCACCTCCGTCGGTCTCTACGTGAACGGTTCCCTGGTCGCCACGCCCACCTTCACCCAGACGCCCACGCTCAGCGACTGGACGGTCCTTACGCAGTCCGTCACGCTCCGGGCCGGCGCCAACACTCTCGAGTATCGCGCCAACGCCACCCGACCGACCGTCGTCCACTTCGACAACATCGTCGTCGCTCCGACCGCCTTCACCCACGGCGCCGTCATCCAGGAAAACGAGGACGGCTTCCTCCAGGTCGACGGGGTGATCGCCTCCGCCGAGACGGGCCACACCGGGACCGGCTACGCCGACACGACCGACGCGGCCGGCGCGAGCATCCGTTGGAAAATCAACTCCCCCTTCGAGACCACCGCCTCCTTCACCTTCCGCTACGCCAGCACCGAGGACCGCACGGCCGCCCTCTATGTCGAAGGCGTCAACCTCATCCCGGGCGTCCTCCTTCCCTCCACCGGATCCCTCTCCACCTGGGGTCTCGTCACCGTCCACGCCTCCGTCCGCGCCGGGCTCTCCGGGGTTCGGCTGCAATCCGTATCCGCAGGTGGACTACCCAATATCGACTTCCTCGGCGTCGGCGGCGCCGAGGTCGGCGGCAGCCTCGCGCCGGCCGCGGACACCTACGTGCGCGACGGGAATTCCAACGTGAACGCCAACTTCGGCACGAGCGCGCAGCTCGTGGCCAAGTATGACTCCAACGCGAACTCGGGTTTCAACCGCGTCTCCTACCTCAAGTTCGACGTCGGCGGGCTCGCCGACGCGCAAAACGTCAAACTGAAGCTCGTCCCCTTCCAGGTGGATGGCGCCGCCACGCTTTCCTACGAGGGTATCTCCAGCGACGCCTGGACGGAGACCGGCATGACGTGGAACAATCGCCCCACCGCCGCAGGCACCTTCCTCACCACCTTCGCCGGCTACGCGGTGGGCCGGCAAATCGAGGTGGATATCACCGAAGCGGCGAACGCCGAAGCCGCCGGCGACGGCACCCTCTCGCTGCGGATCTCCAACGGCGGTGGCAACTTCATCGGCTTCCACTCCCGCGAAAGCGCCACTCCCGCGTTCCGCCCCGTTCTCGAATACACCGTTTCCTCCATCACGCCCGATTCGAGCCCGATCGCCCTTCACCTCCGTCTCGACGACGGCGCCGGGACCACCGCCGCGGATTCCTCCGGCCGCGACCGAAACGGCACGCTGGTCAACTCGTCCGCCTGGGTCGCCGGCAGCGACGCCAAGATCGACGGCGCGCTGAAACTCACCGGCGGCCACGTGACGCTACCGGCGGGCATCGTGAGCGGCCTCGACGACTGCACCGTCGCCTTCTGGGTGAAGCTCGACTCGATCAACACCTGGGCCCGCGTCTTCGACTTCAACAACGGCACCACCACCAGCAGCATGTATTTCGTGCCGCGGACGGCGGGCGGCCTGGTCCGCTTCGGCCTCAGCGGACAAAACCTCGAGGCGCCCGCCGGCGTCCAGTTCGCCACCGGCGTCTGGACCCACGTGGCCGTCACGCTCTCGGGCAACACGACCACGATGTATCTCAACGGCGCGGCGGTCGCCACCACCACGACGATGACCAACAATCCGTCCGGTCTCGGCATCACGCCCAATAACTTCATCGGCAAATCCGCCTCCACCGCCGACCCCGCCCTCCGCGGCACGGTCGACGACTTCCGCATCTACGAGATTCCCCTGGGCGCCGCCGAAATCGCCGCCCTGTCGGGCTCGGGTTCGTCCGCCGTCAGTTCGCTGAACCGCGCGAACGTCACGCCGAGCAACTCCGCCGCCGTCAACTGGACTTTGACCTTCGACTCCGCGACCACCGGCGTCACCGCCTCCAATTTTTCCCTCTCCGGCACCGCGACCTCGGGAGCATCCATCGGCACCCCGACCACCGACGATTCGGGTCTTACTTGGAATATCCCCGTCACCACGGGGCCGGGCGACGGAACCTTGCAGCTGGATATGGCCAACGCCATCGGCCTCGGCCAGGCGATCTCCACCGCCCTGCCCTTCAACGGCCAAGCCTACACGATGGACAAGACCGCCCCCCTCATCACGAGCGGCGCCACCGCTTCGGGAGATTATCGCAACGCCGGCTTCTCCTACACGATCACCGCGTCGGGCTCCGCCACCGCCTACGGCGCGTCCGGACTGCCCTCCGGTCTCGGCGTCGATTCTGGCTCGGGCGCGATCACCGGAACACCGACCCAGGCGGGCACCTTTAACGCTACCATCACCGCCACCGACGCGGCCGGCAACCTGGCCTCCGCTCCGATCACAATCACCATCCACGCCGCGGTTCTCACCGTCACGGCCGATTCCAAGAGCCGCGTCTATGGCGCGGCCAACCCCGTCTTCACCACGACAATCACCGGCTTCGTAGGCGGCGAGACCGCGTCCGTCCTGTCCGGCGCCGCCTCCCTCTCCACCGCGGCAGATGCCGCGAGCGTGCCCGGCGACTACCCCATCGCCGTCGCCCTCGGAACCTTGGCAGCGACCAACTACACGTTCTCGTTTGTGAACGGCACGCTGACCGTGACCGCGCTCACCTACGCGGATTGGAAAGCCGAAAACTTCGCTCCGGGCGATCAGGCCAACGACGCGATCAGCGGACCCGAAGCCGATCCGGACGGCGACGGCATGGCGAACCTCCTGGAGCATGCCCTCGGCGGCGATCCGCTCGAAAACAACCGCTCCATCCTCCCCGGCGTCGGCGCCAGCGGCGGGAACGTCCTCCTCACGTTCCTGCGCCCCGACGGACCCGAAAGCGTGCTGAGCCTCACCGTGCAAAGCAGCGCCGACCTCGCCGCCTGGACAGACCACACCGTCGGCGCGACTTCGGGCACTTCCAACGGCGCGATCATCGCGGTGGAGGAAAACGGCACCGCCCCCGATTCCATCACAGTCCTCATCCCGCTCGACGGCGCAGCCCGCAAGTTCGTCCGCCTCCAGGCCGCGACCAACTGAGCCCGATCCGCATTCCGGCTCCAACCTTGTAGGCCAGACCACTGGCATGGTGACCGACCAGCGGTCGGGCCTGGGCCCGCAGCGCAGCGCCCCCCTGCCCCCTCGCTCATCCCCGCACCCCCACCCCACCCCAAAATGAAAGTCCCCCCGCCCCTTCGCCTGCTACCGATCTGGCTGCTCCTGCTCGGCTTCATCGCCCAGTTCTCCGGTGTCGCCCAAGCCGCCGCCCCCCTCCGCCGGCCGATCTCCCCGCAACAGCCGATGTGGCTCATCCACATCGACACCTGGAACTACGCCGATCCGCAAAAAATCATCGCCCTCATCCCCGCCGATATCCGGCCCTTCGTGGTGATGAACATCTCGCTCTCCGTCAGCAACAACGCGGAGACCGGCCAGTTCACCATCGCCGAATACGGCTACGAGACCGCGAAATCCTGGCTGCGCGCCTGCGCCGAAAACCAGATGTGGGCCATGGTTCAGCCCTCCAGCGGAGCCTACAGCCGGTTTTCCGATTTCGATCTCTCCGTTTACGAGGAGTTCTACCGCGACTACCCGAACCTCATCGGGTTCAATTATTGCGAGCAATTCTGGGGCTTCGGCGACAGCAACCCGCTCGCGACCACCTGGACCGACCGGATGGCCCACCTCGCGAACCTGCTCGCGTTGAGCAACCGGCACGGCGGCTACGTCGTCGTCAGCTGGAACGGCAACCAGTATTCCCCCAACATCAACCCCATCGCCATGCTCAAGCGCGTGCCGGCCTTCGCCGCCGCCTGCCGCACCTACACGGAAAACTACATCCTCTGCGAAAAATACACCACGCAGACCTACCAGTCCGACATGGAGAGCCTCTGCCTCGGCGCCTACCTCTCCGGATACTCCGGCAACTACGGCATGCGCTACGACGACACCGGCTGGACCGACTCCACCGGCGCCCATGCGAACTTCACCATGGCCACGCTGGGCGCCCCCTTCCTCGAACACGTCATGCTCACCGGCCAGACCGTCTTCGACGGCCCCGAACTCATCTGGACGCAATGCTTCCGCGAAATCAGCGCCGGCTCCACCACCGACGGCTACGCCATGCGCCGCTGGGGAACGTATCCACAGTTCGACAACGTCAGCGTGGACCTCTTCCGCAAGGTGCTCGACGGCACCGTGCGCATCCCCGCCCGCCGCGAGGTCATCGACCGCACCAAGGTCGTCGCCATCAACAACGTCGGCTCCGGCACCATCGACGCCATATACAGCTCGCTCGAAACGCTCTTCGAGGGGCTCTACCGCATGGATGGCGAAGGCAATCTGAGAAACAACAAGAGCTTCTTCAAAAAGACCGGCCGCTACCCGACCATTCCCACCGTCTTTGGGCTCGATGACGCCGACGCCCAGTCTTTCCCGGTGCAGGTCAACCACTCCGCCGCCGCCACCCGCTGGCCCACCATCGCCGCCAAGGTCTCCGAGTTCAACGGTCTCTTCCCGCAGCAATACACCGGCGACATCTACGCCGGCCGACACGAGAACGGCTGGGTCGTCTATAACCCCTTCAAAACCGGCCAGACCGCCAGCGGCTCCATCCCCTTCAGATACAACACCTGCACCGGCATGGATCTCACCCTCTCGCAATACACCGCGGGCGTGGTGAAGGAATACTCCAACCGCGTGACGTATTACCTGACCAACTACGACAACGTCCTCGATACCGGCCTCAAGACCGACACCATCGTGATCCGCGGCGCCGGCACCGAGCCCACCTGGTCCTTCGTCGATCGCGCCAGCCACCAGGCCAGCGTCGTCACCAAGACCTGGAGCGGCGGCGTCTTCACCCTGACCGTCCAGCACAACGGCCCGCTCGACATCACCGTCAACTGCTCCGGCGCCGCCACCGGCCGCCTCACCGCCTACACCCCCGCCTCCATCGTCGCCCCGTCCAAGCCGTCCGTCTTCTCCGGCCCCCGCCAATACGAGGCCGAGTGCTTCGACTACCAAAACGTCGTCGGCATCACCAAAAACGGCGCCTCCGGCTCCATCCGCAACTACACCGGCCAAGGATACCTCCAGTTCGGCACCGTCGCCACCTCCGCCGTGCGCAACACCGTCACCGTGCCCGCCGCCGGCGCCTACCGCCTCGATACCCGTTACGCCACCGTTGGCGCGAACATCGCCTCGCTCGATCTCTACGTGAACGGCGTCAAGGTCGCCACGCCCACCTTCGCGCAGACGCCGACGCTCAGCGACTGGGCCGTCCTCAAGCAGTCCGTCACGCTCAAAGCCGGCGCCAACACCGTCGAGTATCGCGCCAACGCCACCCGCTCCACCGCGCTCTACTTCGACAACCTCGTCGTCGTCCCGATCGCGTTCACCCAGGGCGCGACCATCCAGGAGAGCCAGGCCGGCTTCCTCGCCCTCGACGGCGCGATCGCCACCGCCAATTCGGGCTATACCGGAACGGGCTATGCCGACACGAACAACGCGGCCGGCTCGAGCATCCGCTGGAAGATCACCTCCCCCTTCGAGACCACCGCCGCCTTCACCTTCCGCTACGCCAGCACGGACGAGCGCACCGCCGCCCTCTCCATCAACGGCGTCACCGTCGTCCCCGGCGTCCGCTTCCCCTCCACCGGCTCCCTCGCCAACTGGGAACTCGTCACCGTCCACGCCTCCGTCGCCACCGGGAACTCCCTGGTGCGGCTGCAAGCCGTATCCGCCTCCGGACTACCCAACATCGACTTCCTCGGCGTCGGCGGCGCCGAGACCTCCACCGGCATCGCGCCCGTCGCGGACTCCTATGTGCGCGACGGCGGCTCCGCCGGCGCCAACTTCGGCGCCGCCACCCAGCTCGCGACCAA
>CAMLQS010000063.1 GCA_946482165.1 uncultured Verrucomicrobiota bacterium
CGACGACCTTGTGGCTTCCGTCACTGTCAAGGAGGTCCCCAAATGGACGCTTACGTTGGGTGCGCCGGGACATACCTTTCAGGTATGCCTCCGCCTCACCCGCCTTGGCCGAACCGTATTTCCCGGTCGCGCAGACCCCGTCGGAGATTTTAGGACCTCCCTCAACGCCGCGCAACGATCCCGAGAGGTGGCGCTTGACGGCGACGGCGCCGAAGCCTTGCTGCCAATGATGGCGAGTCTTCCTCAACTGGTGATTATTGGCGCAGGCGGTTTCGGCCGTGAAATGCTCGCGTGGGCCGAACAGTCGGTGCAGTTCAATGTCGAATGGACGATCAAAGGTTTTATCGACGATAATACCGAGGTTTTCGCGAAGCGTCCGGCGCGGGCCCCGTTTCTCGGATCAATCCGGGACCACGAGCCACGTTCCGACGAGGTGTTCATCTGCGCGATCGGCACACCGAGGGTCAAACAGACATGCAGCGAACTCATCTCGACGCGCGGTGGCCGCTTCACCCAACTCATCCATCGAAGTGCCGTCCTCGGGCACGAGGTGGTCGCCGCGGACGGTGTGATCCTGTGCCCCTACGCGGTGGTTTCCGGCTATAACCGGCTCGGGCGAGGCGTGGCGGTGAACCTGCACTCGAGCATCGATCACGATGTGGAGGTGGACGATTGGTCGCAGATCAACTGTCACTGCGACCTCACGGGCGGGGTGCGAGTCGGGCGCGGCGTCTTTTTTGGTTCCCACGTGGCCGTGACGCCGGGGGTGGTCGTAGGTGATGGCGCGTATCTCGGCGCCGGCACCGTGGTGTTGCGCGACGTGGAACCCAATGCGAAGATGATTGGCGTCCCTGCTCGCCGTATCGAGTGATCTCTTTTTGTTATCAGCCACCATGCCTGCGCCTCGTCTCAAGCCCCGCGTCATCTTTGCCTTGGTCTTTGCCTGCTTCGCTTTTTCCGCCGGCGTCGCGATGCAGTTTTTGCACGTGCCCAATGTAAAAGACGGGAAGGAGGGCGGAGGTGTGGCTTCGGGGGATCTGCTGCGTATCCTGCCTGATCGCGCAGGCGAATGGCGAGGCGAGGAAACGCCCTTGGGGGCAACTGAATCGGTGAGCGAAGCGGCGCAGCGAGTGTTGAATTTTGACGACTACGCCTACCGCGTCTACCAGAAGAGCGGTCGTTCCTTCGGCGTCTATGTGGCCTATTGGGCTCCGGGGCGCATGCCGACGCATAAAGTCGCGTCGCACACTCCCGACCGGTGCTGGACAGAGAACGGCATGCGCTGCGAGGAGATGCGTTTTGCCGTGCCGGTGGAAGTCGCCGGGGCTTCGTTCAAGCCGGCCGAGTGGCGCCGCTTTACCGCACCCGGCAACTCGGCGGCGTCGCAGTATGTGCTTTTCTGGCATCTTGTCGGTGACGAACTCTACGATTACGGCGCGCGCTTCAACGCCAGCCCCCATCCCATGAAGTGGGTGAGGGACTCTTTGGCTTATGCGGTGAAGGGTTCGCAGAAACAGTATTTCATCCGCATCACCTCCGACGTCCCGCTCAATGATTTTCTTGCCGACGGCGAGTTGGCGGAACTCTGGCAGGCGCTGGCGGGACTGGGTTTGGCTGACTCGTAGGCTGTGGGGCGCATAGGCCTAAAAACTGCACCTCCAACCCGCTTCGGGTTGAGCGGATACTTTCCCGGCTCTAGGCCTTTGTTATCGGTGCTCACCATTGGAATCCGTTGTTATAATTGCCGTTTGCGGGGGGCAGTCGTTACGTATTGGCGCATCATAATTCGGCTTCCCCTGGCGCTGATCGGGCCGCTGGCATTCGCCTCGCCCGAACCCCGGGAGCCGCATTTACGTTGGCGTGATTCACATGAACCTCCAGTTGCGCGGTGGTTTATACCGGGTCCGCTAGGTTACGAGGCAGGCGAGGCGCCACTGCCGTCGGGAGAGCGGGCATTTTTGAGCCGTTCGTTCTCCGGCCTTAGGGGGGGCGACGAGTTGGAGTGGATGCATCACAATGGCCTCGGTCCTCCTCCTGCCTTTTCGCATAATCTTTCCAGGGTTATCCCAAACGAGCTCTTTGAAGCTCATCCGGAGCTCTTTCCCTTGATCGGGGGACGACGCTGGCGCCCAGAGGCGCCTGGCGTGGTCAACTGGAACCCGGATCTGGGCGAAGAGGAGGTTGCCGAATATGCAGCCAATGCGGCCAAGGCGTATTTCTCCGACAACCCAAATGCGCTCTCCTTTGCTTTGGGGGTGAACGACGGTCTTCGGTTCGGGGAGTCGGCGGCCACGCTAAGATGGGTGTATCCGCCGCGTTACTTTCGCGGACGGCCGAATTACTCCGACCTCGTGTTCAACTTCATGAACAGGGTCGCGGAGCGAATGACTCCGGAGCATCCGGACAGATACCTTGGCGCGCTCGCCTATTACTGGTGCGAGCAGGTGCCCTCGTTTCCGGTCCACCCGAAGGTGATGCCGTTCCTCACCGCCGACCGGAGCCAAGGATACGACCCTGCGTTCAGGCGCGAGGAGGAGGCGCTGCAGCGGCGCTGGGCAGATGCGGGGCCCGAGAGGTTGGGCATCTACGACTACATCTACGGGCACGGGTTTCTCGTGCCGCGCATCCATACGGCCCTCCTTGCGCGGAACTTGCGGCACGCGCGCCGTGTTGGTTTCGATCACTACTACGCTGAGCTCTATCCCAACTGGGGGCTGGACGGACCTCAACCTTGGCTGGTGGCCCAGCTTCTCCAAGACCCCGAGCAATCGCGCGTTCGTCTGCTTGACGAGTATTATCGCAGGTTTTTCCGCAAGGCGGCGCGTCCGATGCGCCGATTTTTCGAGGGCTGCGAGGACGTCTGGATGGGGCAGGGGGGGCCCTCGTATTGGCTCAAGCACTACCGCAGTGACACCCAAGCCGCGCTTTACCCTTGGGTAGTGAGGCAGGCGTTGCGCGCCTCCCTTGTCGAAGCGGAACGACTGGCGGCGGGCGATTCGCTGGCGGAGGCTCGCGTGCGGCTGACCAGCGAGGCATTCGCGGTGAGCGAACGCTTCGTGGAGTTTGTCGAAACACGCGAGAATCTGGCTCGCGCGATCCTCGTCGATTCGTCCGCGGGCCGGGTCGGGGATCACGTGCGCTCCTTGCTCGACGCCGAAAGGATGGCTCGCGCGCGATTTCAAGAGGAGCTCGCCTCGGTGCGCCGTGAGCACCCGCTTGCATTTGGGACCGTCAGCGAAGCCGACTTTTTGCGCAGTGACTGGGGCCCGTCCGCGGAATGGATGCTGAGCGGGAAGAGTGCCGTGCTCGGGCCGGAATTGGTGACCGACCACTTCTGGCATTTATCGCCGAGGCCGGACCACAAAATAGCGGGTTTGGTTTACGCTCCGGGCATGCCGCCCGGATGGTCATCCCGGTCGGAGCCATGGGAGGGGATGGTGACCAGGCTTGAAACCCGGACCGGGCGGGTCGAGCGAGTGCTGCGAATGGAGCGCAATAAATTCACTCTCTTGCAACTTGTCGTTTCCGCGTCCGAAGCCGAATCCAAGATGGTGCTGTCCATTGCCATCGAAGGCAGGATGGGCGGCGAGACTGAGTTGTCTCTCACGGGTGTTTGGGCGGATGCGGAGGGCAAGGCGGTTTCGGAGGGCCGCCGGATAGACGCGCCCAAGGGAGATTGGGTGAAGGGAACCCGTCTTTTTCTGCCATTACCTGCAAAACCATCCGGATCCACCCAAATAGCCTTGAGCATCCTCGTCACGAATCAGCAGGCGGAAGATTGGCTGGAGCTGAGCCTTCCTTCCATTCGCAAAAGTAATTAGGTTCGTCTTTTATTTTATATTGGTCTAATCTGTAATTTGTTGCAGATTTAACGGTTTACTGGCGGCGGCGCATTGACGATATTTTTGCGGTCGTCGCAGATGCAGTTGACCCGGTAGGGTGCTCAATTTTTCAATAAGCGTTCCGATACATGTCGCCATCCCGTCTTTACCTTTCCCCGCCCCACATCGGGCCGGATGAACTTGGCTTGGTTCAAGAAGCCTTCGCCACTAACTGGATAGCGCCGCTTGGCCCGCATGTGGACGCGTTTGAAAAGGAGTTCGCCGCCTATGTTGGCGCAAAGCATGCTGCGGCGCTTTCCTCCGGGACCGCCGCGCTGCATCTCGGGCTTCGCCTTTGCGGGGTCGTTCGCGATGACGATGTGCTTTGCTCGACCCTCACGTTTTCCGCCAGCGCCAATCCCATTGTTTACGAGGGCGCTCGCCCGGTGTTCATTGATAGCGAAGCCGGTTCTTGGAATCTGGATGCCGCGCTCCTTGACGAGTATTTGAGCCGGCGTGCGGCGGAAGGGCGTCGAGCGCCAAAGGCTTTGGTCCTCGTGCACTTATATGGACAGTGCGCTGACATCGACCCGATCATGGCCACTTGCGCCAGACATGGGGTGACGGTGATCGAAGACGCGGCAGAGGCGCTCGGCGCCACTTACAAAGGGCGCAGCCCCGGCGTATTCGGGCGTTGCGGCATTTTCTCCTTCAATGGGAATAAGATCATTACCACCTCAGGCGGCGGAATGCTGGTGTCGGATGACGAAGCCTTGGTCCGACAGGCCAGGTTTTTAGCCACGCAAGCACGGGATCCCGCCCCCCATTACCAGCATTCTCACATTGGCTTCAACTATCGCCTCAGCAACGTGCTCGCCGGTATCGGTCGAGGCCAGCTCCGCGTTCTCCCCCAGCGAGTAGACGCCCGGCGCAACGTCACAGCGTCGTATCGGCGGCTGCTTGCTGACTTGCCGGGGCTCACTTTCATGCCTGAAGCGGACTTCGGCCGGAGCAATCGCTGGCTCACCTGCATTCAGATCGAGCCGGCTGTTTTCGGCGCCGACCGGGAAGCGGTGCGTTTGGCGCTCGAAGCCGAGAACATCGAATCTCGCCCGGTCTGGAAACCGTTGCACATGCAGCCCGTTTTTGCCTCCTGTGAAACGGTCGGCGGAGCGGTTGCCGAGAAGCTGTTCGCCGACGGCCTTTGCCTCCCTTCCGGTTCCGCGATGACCGAGATGGATATCCAGCGTGTGGCGTCGGTTGTTCGCCGATGCGGACGATTCTGAGCGCCGTTCCTGGTTTCAGAGTTCGTCGTCCCATGAAGCGTATCCTTGATCTTTTCCTGGTGTTTTTGAGTCTTCCCGTATGGGGCCCACTGCTACTGGTAATAGCGCTTGTCGTTCGTCTTAACCTAGGTTCGCCGGTGTTCTTTCGGCAAAAGCGACCGGGGCGGAATGGTGCGATCTTTGAGTTGATCAAATTTCGTTCCATGAGAAATGCAGTCAATGCAGACGGGCGTGCCCTTCCCGACTCGGAGCGGCTGACTCCGTTCGGGCGGTCATTGCGGGCCTCATCGCTCGACGAGCTGCCGGAACTTTGGAACGTGATCAAAGGTGAGATGAGCTTGGTCGGCCCCCGACCTTTGTTGGTGGAATATTTGTCTCGCTATACGCCGGAGCAGGCGAGGCGGCATCTGGTGCGTCCGGGCTTGACCGGGCTGGCCCAGGTCAGCGGACGAAACGCCATCACATGGGAAGAAAAGTTCCGCCAAGACATCTTCTACGTAGACAATCATAACCTTTTTCTCGACCTTAAGATCATCGCGCGGACGCTCCTGAAGGTGTTGAGGCGCGATGGGATCAGCGCCGCTGGCGATGCTACGATGCCAGAGTTCAATCCCGCGCCGCCCGCGACCTCGTCCCCCGCCGCTCCGACGCCCCATTCGTAATATGAAAGCTTCCGTGTTTAGCATTCCTGGCAATCAACGCGCTTTGCTCGCAGGGCTGATTTACGCTCTTATTCTGAGCGGGTCGGTCTGGGCCGCGTGGGAGCTGCGATTTGATTTCGCCGTGCCTGCGAATTTCCGAGCGGATCGCATTGTCTCCCTTGTTCCGCTGGTTTTGCTTAAGCTGTTCCTTTTGTTGGTGTTGAGGCAATTCGGATCGATGCTTCACTACTTCAGCTTGCCGGATCTTTTGCGGGTGGTGCTCGCGATGTGCACGGCGTCTTTCGCCGCGTTTTTCATCGGACTGTTCTCTCCGCTGGGTCTCGTGGTGCCGCGCGGCATGCTGTTGATCGACCTCATGCTTTCGATCGGAGCTATCTGCACTTTCCGTCTGGCGCTCCGGGTTATGCGCGAACAGCGGACTGCCGCGGATATGAAGGGGAAACCGAGACGGCGGGTAGCGATTATCGGAGCAGGGAACGTAGGCGCCAGCTTGGCTCGCGAATGCGCTGGTGGCCGGGCGCGAAGCCTTCATCCCGTCGTTTTCATGGACGACAATCCGAAGATGCGCGGCGCCTTTGTCCACGGTATACAAGTCGCGGGGCGGCCGGACGATGTCGCCGCGATTCGGGCTCGTTTCGCTTTCGATCAGGTCATTCTCGCGATTCCGACCGCCTCGGAAAAACGTATCCGGGATATCGTTACGCTCATGACGCAGCAGGGGCTCGAAGTCGACACGGTGCCGTCGATCGACGATCTCACCTTGGGGCGGATCAAAGTCACCAAGATCCGCCCCGTGGAGGTTGAGGATCTCTTGGGTCGGGAACCGGTGCAATTGGACAAGGCGGGCATCGCAGCCTCCGTCAAGGATCAGGTCGTGATGGTAACCGGGGGGGGCGGCAGCATCGGCTCCGAACTCTGTCGGCAGATCGCGGACTGCAACCCCTCGCGCCTTCTCGTGCTAGATCAGAGCGAAGCGGCGCTGTTCGTCATCGAACAGGAACTGATAAGCCGAGGCATGGGGGCGATTATTCAACCTGTGGTCGCCGACATCTTGGATCGGCCTAGGATTCGCCAAGTTCTGGAACGGTATCGTCCGACGCGAATATTTCATGCAGCCGCTCACAAGCATGTTTTTTTGATGGAGCGACAGCCCGCGGAGGCCGTGAAAAACAACTCTCTCGGCACTCTCGCTCTGGCGGAAGAGGCGGTGGCACATGGAGTCGAAACCTTCGTGTTTATCTCCACCGACAAAGCCGTTAATCCGACCAATGTCATGGGCGCCTCAAAGCGTTTGGCCGAGCTGGTCCTGCGGCAGTTACATGTCTCGGGCAAAGCCGGAAAAACCCGGTTCATGGCCGTTCGGTTTGGCAATGTGCTCGGGTCTTCCGGGAGCGTTGTTCCGATTTTCAAGCGGCAGATTGCGCAGGGCGGCCCCATAACGGTGACGCACCCTGAGGTGACGCGCTATTTCATGACGATTCCGGAGGCCGTTGGACTGGTCCTGCAGGCCAGCGTGATCGGCCAAGGCGGCGAGATCTTTGTCCTCGATATGGGCAGCCCGGTGAAGATTGTCGATTTGGCGAGGCAAATGATCCAACTGTCTGGTTTGCAGCCGGATGTGGATATCGAAATCAAATTCACCGGCCTGAAACCCGGAGAAAAGCTATACGAGGAGCTTCAGCATCATACGGAGACGCATAAGCCGACACAGCATCCTCGCATTCAGATGTTTGTCGTCGATGAACGAAACCTGCAAGCAGTGCATCAAGAGCTCGTGGAATGCAGCCAAGGCATACACAGTCTTCAGTCCGCTGACGTAAAGGCTTGGTTGAACAAACAGATCCCTGAATACGTTCCGTTTGTTGAATAGTGGGAGGTCTTAAGGGAGGCCCTCAAGTCCCGGGCCTGGGCGGCGCGGCCGGGCGCGATCTATCCTTGGAAATACGGCTCGGCCAAGGGAGGGGCGTTAATGCCGCCGGGGTCGCGCGATTTGGTCGAAGTCGCGAGCCAGCAGCTTTAGCGCTTCGCGCATTTCGGCTCCGCGCATCGCGGGGCCGTGGCCAGTAACGACGAGTTCCGGTTCGAGCGCGGCAAGACGCTGGACCGAATCACGGGCGGTATCCCAGTCCGCAGTATAGTATTGCGGCGGCCCATGCATCTCGGGTTTTTGCAGGAGCACGGCATAGGCCGATTCTTGCCGCGTTGTAATGAAAGCGTCACCCGCGATGAGCGTGCGATCCGCTTCGCGCCAAAGCGAGACATGGCCGGGCGTGTGGCCCGGCGTAGGGATGCAACGCCAGCCTGACATGAAGGGCACTTCGTTGTTTGCGGAGAGCAACGCGAGCCCGCGCGACACATCGACCGGCTTGCGCGGAAAGAGCCCCGAGACGCGGGCCATGAGCCCGCCCCCGACATCGGGGCGCGGCGGCGGGTAGGCTCGGCTGCCGTTGAGGAAGGGGTGCTCGAGGCGGTGCGCGTAGATCGGCGTTTCCCACTCGGCGGCAAGTTCGGCGAGAGCGCCGACATGATCGAAGTGCCCGTGAGTCAAAATGATCGCCGCCGGCGGCGTGTGCTCGCCGAATCGCTCCGCGGCGGCCTTGAAAATGGCCTCGGCGGAGCCGGGGATACCGGCGTCGATCAAGACCCAGCCGCGTTCGCCCGCGCGTCCGTAGAAGA
Source organism: uncultured Verrucomicrobiota bacterium (assembly GCA_946482165.1). The sequence goes on from CAMLQS010000063.1 coordinate 8,446, forward strand.
CGACGTTGACGAACATGGTTTTCTTGTAGGCGAGATCCGGGGCGATTTCATCGCTGCGTCCGAGGTCGGCCAGATCGACCGCCACGCTCGAAGATTGAAGGGGAATTTGTTCGGCCATGCCTTGCAGACCGAGGCGGAGAGCGCGGCGTTCCCGCCGGATACCCCGGAGCTGGTGTCCGAAGATTTCCCGTGCCGGCCTCCTTTGAGATTCGCCAGTTCGCCCCGTGGTTCAGAACCGCAGGCAAACAGGCTTGGGAGTGGCGAGGGTCGCGGACGTCGGCGTGAGCATGCCGTTCGCGCGGTTCACGGAAAACACCGCCACTTGGTTCGCCCCCTGCCCGGCGACGAGGAGCCACCGCGCGTCGGGGCTCAGCGTGAAGTGACGGGGCTTGGCCGGAACGGGCACTTGCGCGCGGAGCGCGAGCCGGCCGGTCGCGGCGTCGCGCGCGAAAACCGCGAGCGTGTCGGTGCCGCGCACCGAGGCGTAGACGCTGTGCCCGGCGGGATGGACGGCGATCTCCGCGGCTTTGGACGGCACGGCGGGTTGATCGGGGAGCGCGCCCACCGTTTCCACCAGCGTGAGCATGGCCGCCTTGTCGTCGTAGGCCGCGACCGAGAGCGTGTTGTTCAACTCGTTTAGGATGTAGACGTGGCGCCCGTCGGGAGAAAAGCAGGCGTGCCTCGGGCCTGCGCCGCGCGGCAGATCGAACCATGCCTGCGGGGGATTGGGAGCGAGCGCGAGCGAGGCCGGATCGCATGCGTAGAGAAACACGCGATCCGCGCCGAGATCGGGAACGAGCAGCAGGCGCCCTCCCGGCGCCCAGGTGACACCGTGCGCGTGCGGCGCCTCCTGGCGGTCCGGCACGGCGCCGGAGGCATGGCAATGCTTGAAAAATGCGGTCTTCGCACCGAGGCGGCCATCGGACTCCACCCGGTGGACGATCACGCTTCCTCCCGAGTAGTTGGCGACGGCGATGAGGCGTCCGTCCGGCGACAGCGCGACGTCGCACGGGCCCGCGCCGCCGGTGGGGCGCGAGTTCAGCGCGCCGAGATGACCGGTGGGATCGATCGAAAAGGCGTGCAGCCCGCCCTCATCCGCCTCGGCGACGGCGTAGAGGAAGCGCCCGTCGCCCGAGCGCGCGAGGAAGGAGGCCTTGGGCAGGGACGCCACGGCCCGGTCGCCGGCGAGGGTGCCCGTGGCGGGATCGAAGTCCGCGGCGTGGATGGAATCGGCGTAGTTGCCGAGAAAAACGGGGATCGTGCGGGGAGCGGACATGGAGGCGAGAGGGAGAAAGGCCAACGGTGCGGCGGCCAGCAGCGTGCGGGCGATAGTGGAGAAGGCGGTCGGCATGAGGGGTTTGATCAGCCCATGGTCTGGAAGGTTGCATGTCGACGGGCGGATTTTCAGCGTGGCCGGTTCCATGGCCCTTTTCAGTCTCCTTGATCTCTCGCATGCCTTCGGTGGCGCGCCCGTCCTCGACCACGTCAACTTTCAGGTCGATCCGGGAGAGCGCGTGTGTCTCGTCGGCCGCAACGGCGCGGGCAAGTCGACCCTGATGAAGCTCATCGCGGGCGACATGAAGCCCGACAGCGGCCAGGTGTTTCGCCAGCCCGGCGCCCATTTCGCCCGCTTGGTGCAGGAGGTGCCGCAGGATCTCGCCGGCTCGGTGCACGATGTCGTCGCGAGCGGCGTGCGTCGCGACGCGGACGGCCACCCGGCGGGGCACGAGGAGGAGTGGGAGGTCGAGGTCCGGGTGGAGGATCTGATTGCGCGCCTGCAACTCGATCCCCAAGCCGAGGTATCGACCCTTTCAGGCGGCCTCAAACGCCGCGTGCTTCTCGGCCGCGCCATCGCGAGCAAGCCCGACCTGCTCCTCCTCGACGAGCCGACCAACCATCTCGACATCGAGAGCATCCTCTGGCTCGAGGAGTTTTTGCTCACGGAAAAAATCGGGCTCTTCTTCGTGACGCATGATCGGGCCTTCCTGCAAAAGCTCGCCACGCGCATCGTCGAACTGGACCGCGGGGTGCTCACGAACTGGGCCTGCGCCTACGATGTGTTTCTCGCCCGGCGCGCCGAGCGCCTCGAGGCCGAGGAGCGCCAGCGCGCGGCCGCGGACAAAAAACTCGCCCAGGAAGAGGAATGGATCCGCCGCGGCGTGAAGGCGCAGCGCAAGCGCGCCGGAGCGCGCATCGAGGCGCTCTACGCGTTGCGCGCCGAGCGCAAGGCCCGCCGCGACCGTGCGGGCAACGCGAACATCAAGATCTCTTCCGCCGAGGAATCGGGCGTGAAGGTGATCGAGGCGGAGAACCTGACCTTTGCGTTTCCCGGCGCCGCGCCGCTGGTGCGCGACTTTTCCACCATCATCACCCGCGGCGACAAGATCGGTCTCATCGGCCCGAACGGCGCCGGCAAGACGACCTTCCTCAAGCTCCTCCTCGGCCAGCTCCAGCCCACGGGCGGCGTGCTCAAGCACGGAACGAAGCTCGAGGTCGTCTACTTCGACCAGCTCCGCGCGCAGATCGACGACACCAAGACCGTCGCCGACAACGTCTCCGACGGAAACTCGCACGTCACCGTGCAAGGCCGTTCCCGCCACATCATCAGCTACCTTCAGGACTTTCTCTTCGACGCGACGCGTTCCCGAACGCCGGCGAGGGTCCTCTCCGGCGGCGAGCGCAACCGCCTGCTGCTCGCCCGCCTGTTCACCAAGCCCGCCAACGTGCTCGTGCTCGACGAGCCGACCAACGACCTCGACGCCGAGACGCTCGACCTGCTGGAGAACCTGCTCGTCGAGTTCGAGGGCACGGTCCTGGTCGTGAGCCACGACCGCAAGTTCCTCGACGAGGTGGTGACCGGCACCTTCGTCTTCGACGGCCGCGGCGGCATCGAGGAATTCATCGGCGGCTACACCGATTGGGTCGCGGAAAAGGCGAAGCAGGCGAAGACCCCCGTCGCTCCCGCGAAGGCCAACGCGCGCGCGATCGCGACTCCCGCCGCGTCCGCGCCCGCGCCGGTCGCGGAGAGGAAGTCCGCCGGTCGCAAGCTCACCAACAAGGAACAGCGCGAACTCGCCGAATTGCCCGCGCGTATCGAAAAGCTGGAGACGGAGCAGGCCGGGCTCGTCGCGAAGCTGGGCGATCCGAAGTTCTTCAAGTCCGACGCCGCCACGGTTCGCGCCGCCGAGGCCCGCCTGCGCGAGATCGAGGCCGAGCACGCCACCGCTTTCGCCCGCTGGGAAGAGCTCGAGGCCGCGAACGCCGGCTGAGGCCGGTGAAACGGGCCCGCCGGCAATCCGCGGGCCCGGCCGGGCCCGCGGGTGGGGGGCGAAAGGCGGTTAACCTTTCTCCATTCGGTTTCGTCGAAGCGGGGAGGGGCGCGCTAACATGGTAGCGCGCGGAGGCGGTTGAGCCCGCCCCGGGGCATCCCCTAGCTCGGCGGGACACTCTGTCGCCTGTGTTCCCTTTGCGCCCCTTTCTTTCTGTCGAGCGACCGGTCCGAGCGGCCGGCAGGGGCGGCGGCATTTCGCACGGGCGGCAAGTGCAACGGACCTGAGTCGATGCTGGATTCCGTCCTGCAGTTTGGCGCCGGCCCCTTCGTTCGTGCGTTCGCCGATCTGATCCTTGCGCAGGCGAATCGCGGGGAGACGCCGATTCCGGGAGGGGCCGTCGTTGTGGCCGAGGGTCTCGAGGCCAATGCGCTCGCCACGGAAGGCGGGGTTTTCGAGGTGGCGGTCCGCTGGAACCGGGACGGACGAACCTGGGACGAGATCGAGCGGGTGGACGCTATCTCGCGGGTGGTGCGCGCCGAAACCGAGTGGCCGGAGGCGCTGGCTTTCGCGCGGCGTCCGGAACTGCGTTGGATACTGCTCGATGCGGAGTCGGCGCTGTGCGGTGCGGGTGGCCGCGAAATTGAGCGACCGGCCCCGGGGCGGGCGCCGCGGGGAACCGTGGCGAAGCTGCTGGATGTCCTCTTGGCGCGGAACGAGGGACATGCCTTTGACGCGACGGTCGTGCCCTGCGGTTTTGGGGAGGGGAACGGGGAGCAGCTGCGCGCCGCGGTCCTGAGCCTGGCGCGCCGTTGGCGGGTTGAGCCGCGTGTCGAGTCATGGCTCCGGGAGGGGGTGCGATGGCTGGACACCTTGGCGGATCGGGTGGTGGTGGAGTCTCGGTTCCGCGGAGCCGCGCGCGACGCGGCGTGGCCGCGGGTCGTGACCGAGCCCTATGCATTTTGGGGGATCGAGGTGATTGGGACCGAGCCCTTCTGGACTCACCCCGCCGTCGTTCTGACGGAAGACCTAAGGCCCTATCGTTTGAGAACAGGGCGAGTTCTCAAGGCGGCCCGGGCCGCCTTGGCGGTCCGGGCCAGGCAACTGGGCCTTGAGACCCCGGGCCGAGCGCTCGGGCGGGCGGACGTCTGGGGCTGGCTGGAACACGTGCTTCGGGAGGAGATCGTGCCGGTGCTTTCCGCGCGTGTGCCCGAGGCGGAGGAATTTGCTCGCTGCACTTTGGAGCGGCTTCGGAATCCTCTCTCGATTCCGTCGTTTTGGCCCTCGGATTTGGACAGGGAGTCGGAGACGCATCTTCGACCCACGCTTCGGGAGCATTTTTCCCTCTATGGGCGCACGGTGCCTTTGCTTTCGGCGGCTCTCGACGGCTGAGAGACCCGGGCGCCCGCCGATTTGCCGGAACGAGCGGCAAGGCGATGGCGGGTTTCTTTGTTGGCTTGGCCCCGGGATCGAAGTTCCTAGGGCTATGCGGGTGCCGCGAGCTTGGTTTCTCCTGTGGCTTTGGATCTGCCTGCCGGGTTCGCTCCGGGCCGAGGCGATCCCATGGGCGGAGATTCCCGTGTCCAAAGATTATCTCGTTCGGACCTGGGATATAGACGCCGGCCTGCCGCACAATCGAGTCCTGAGTGTCGCGCAGACTCCCGACGGCTACCTTTGGATCGCGACGGCCAACGGACTCGCGCGTTTCGACGGAGCGCGATTCACGCCGTTTTGGGCGCACATCTCCGCGACCGAGGAACGGGATCATGCTTATGCGGTCTTTGTCGCCCGGGACGGCGCGCTTTGGGTCGGCTCGATCATGGGCGGCGTCGGGAGATGGGCGGACGGGCGCTGGGAGCTCGTCGTGCCGGAGTCGCCGGGCGGGCAGGGGGTCAACGCGTTCGCGGAAGATGCCGAGGGCGTGGTGTGGTTCGGCGTCGAGGGGGAGCCGCGGGTCGGGCGTTGGAGTGGCGGGCGGCTCTCCTGGTTTTCGGATCAGGATGGTCTCGCCACGGGACGTCGCCTCGCCAACCGGACCGCGGTGACCGCGTCGAAGACGGGCCGCCTTTGGTTTTCCAATTCGGACGCCTGCGGCTGGTTCAATGGCCGAGGCTTCACGCTGGTCGACCCCGAGGGGGGGCCCTATGTGCACCTCGCGGCGGCCGCGGATGGCGGCATGTGGGCGATTCGTGACAAGTCATTGGTCCGCTACCATGCCGACGGGCGCAAGGAGATCGTCGAGGCGGATCTGGGGACCGTGTCCGTGAACGTGTTGCTCGAGGACTCTTCGGGCTCGCTGTGGCTTGGCTCGAACAACGCGGGCCTGATCCGCTACCGGGCCGGAAAGTTTTCCCGGATCGCGGTGGAGAGCGCCATCACGGCCTTGTTCGAGGACGACGAGGGTGCGCTCTGGGCCGGCACCATTGCAGGCGGGGCGGTGTCCCTGCGTCCGCGGCACCTCCACTTGCGGAGTCTGGACGACGGGTTGCCCAACGCCGACACGTATTCGGTTTGCGAGGATGGAGAGGGGAGGCTTTGGCTCTCGGGGCGGAGCCGGATGCTGGTGCGCGGCGACGACGCCCGGAATCGTTCCTTTTCGCCGATACCGGGCTGGGGCGACGATTGGGCGGCGGTCATGACCGTCGCGCCGGCCGCGGATGGTGGAGTCTGGCTGGGCACGCTGGGCGGGCTTATCCACTGGCGAAACGGCGAGTTTCGGCGCGAGACCATTCAGGAGCCGCTCACCGCGCTGCTGACGGACCGGGCGGGGGATCTGTGGATAGCGAGCACCGGCGGCGCCCTTTTACTCCGGCAAGGAGGGGAGTATCGCCCCGTCGAGGCGCCGGAGGCGGGCGCACGGCTCATCGCCTTGGCGGAGGACGGAGCGGGCCGGATCTGGGCCGGGGGCGCTGACGGGCGCGTTTTTGTGCGTGAAGAGGGGCGGTTTCGGCCGGTCGAGCTGCCTGGCGCGAGGGCGGGCGATTCGATCCGCTTCATCGTTTCGGACGGGGCGGATACCGTTTGGATCGGGGTCTATCGGCGCGGGCTCTACCGCTGGCGGTCTGGGAGCGTTTCCCGGCTGCCGGAGGACGCGGGTCTGCCGATCCGAGACCTGCGCATGATCGCGCGCGGCGATTTCGACGACTTCTGGGTTAGCACCGCAGGCGGGCTGTTTCAGGTGACGGCCGGCGTGTTGGACGCGGTGTTGGAGGGGCGCGCCGCCAAGATGCCGGTGCGCGGCTATGGGCGTCAGGACGGCCTGCCGAGCGCCGAGTTCGCGCTGGGCTTTCGCGGGGCCGCGACGCGCACTCGAGACGGTCATTTGTGGCTCGCGAGCGCGCGCGGAGTGGTGGACATCGATCTGCCGGCGATGGTCGAGAAGCCTGTGGCCCGCCAAGTCCTGGTCGAGGATGTCTGGAGCGGGGGGGCGTTGATCTCGCGGGGGCCCGCGGCGAGGGTGCTGGAACTGCCCCCGCGGGCGGCGCGCCTGCGGATAAATTTTACCCTGCCTCAGGCGGGAAAGGCGGAGCGGTTGCGTTTCCGGTATCGTCTTCTCGGCGGCGGAGATGACGGCTGGGTGGAAAACGGCGGACTTCGGTGGGCGGCGTTTTCACATTTGTCCGCCGGGGCTTATCGCTTCGAGGTCGTCGCGGGGATGGACGACGGGACTTGGCTGCCGACGAGCGCGGCGGTGAATTTTACGGTGCGGGCGAGATGGTGGGAGACCCCCGCCGCGAAGGCCGGCGCGATTCTGGCCGTGATCGGGGCCGTGGCCTGGCTGGTGCGCGGGATCGTGCTCCTGCGTGTCCGCTCCCGGATTCGCCGCTTGCGGCAAGCGCACGAAGTGGAGCGGGAGCGGGCGCGCATCGCACGCGACATGCACGACGAGCTGGGAGCGAACCTGACCCAGATAAACATGGTCAGCCGCCTCGCCTGCATGGAGCCGCCGGAGGCGGCGCGGGGGCATCTGGAGGAGATCGCAGCCATCGCGCGCCGAACGGTGGATTCGCTCGACGAGATCGTGTGGGCCGTGAATCCGCATTACGATACGCTCGCGGCCTTGATCGAGTATCTGGGGATGTATGCGGCCGCGTTCCTGGCTTCGGCGCGCATAGCCTGCGAGACGGATCTCCCGCAGGATTTGCCGAGCTGCCCGCTTTCGGCGAACGTCCGCTATCACCTTTTTCTGGCCGTGAAAGAGGCGCTCAACAACGCCGCGAAACATTCCGGCGCCGGCGTGGTGCGCCTGAGTGCGACTTGGGATGGCCGGCGGGTGAGCGTGACGATCTCGGACGACGGGCGCGGTTTCGATCCGGGCCCGGCCCGCGCGGGCTCCGAGGGCCTGAAGAATCTCCGCGAGCGCATGAAGGAGTTGCACGGCGAATGCCGGATCGAGAGCGGGGCGGGGGAGGGGACGCGGGTGGTTTTGGAGTTGCCGCTGCGGGCGGAGCGGTCCGCTTTGGCGTCCGCGTCAGAATGATCCGGATTTGCCTCGTCGAAGACCATCAAGCCACGCGCGAGACTTTGCTGAAGCTACTTCGGCTCGCGCCGGACATCGTCTGTCTCGGCGCCTACTCCAATGCGGAGGAGGCCGAGGAGGGAATCGCGAAGAGTGCGCCGGATGTCGTGCTGATGGACATCAACCTGCCCGGTCGCGGCGGCATCGAGACGGTTGCGCGGCTGAAGACGGCGCATCCGGGCCTCGAGTGCATCATTCTGACAACCTACGAGGACACCGACCTGATCTTCGACGCCCTGCGCGCCGGCGCGAGCGGCTACCTGTTGAAACGCAGCGCTCCGGAGGAACTTATCCCCGCGATTCGGGACGTGCATCGCGGCGGCGCTCCGATGTCGATCAAGATCGCGCGGCGGGTGGTCTCGCACTTTCACCAGATCCGAGAGCCGGTGAACGAGGTGGAGATGCTCACCAAGCGAGAGAGCGAGATCCTGGAGAACCTCTCCCGCGGGCTTTCCTACAAGCAAATCGCCGACCAGCTGGGGCTCAGCCCTCATACGGTGAACAACCACCTTAGACGGATATACGAGAAACTCCATGTGCAGACGCGCACGGAGGCGGTGGTGAAATTTTTGAAGAGGTGAGATGAAGTCCGCTCCGGGCGGGCTTTATGCCGTTTGGATACGGGCGCGTTGCCTCTGCCATGCCAGCCGACCAGACCGCGGCCCGAAGGCGCCGGGCTGACGCGCAGCCTGCAATGACAGGATCAAGTCATACCGCGCGACGCGCGGACGTGGTTTAATCGGGTTCAGCCAACCCCTCGTCGTTTCGTTCCCGCCGCACTACGCGGCTGGGCGGGCGCGGCGAATACCCCACCACAATGGTCCAATTGCGTATAAGTCCCGTGGACGAGAAAGAGAACCAGTTGCCGAGCGACGACAAGCGGGTCACCATGCGCGACATCGCGGCGAAGCTCGGAGTTTCCCACGTCACGGTTTCCTATGCTTTGCGCGGCGTGCCCCGGGTGTCGCCGGCATTGAGGGAGCGCATCTGCGACGAGGCGAAAAAAATGGGCTACAAGCCGGATCCCATGCTGCAGGCGCTGAGCACCTATCGCAGAACCAGCCGGGAAACCCGCATACAATCGGCCTTGGCCTGGCTGTGCTGCTGGGATCCGCCGGAACTGATGCACACGCGCAAGGAGTTCCATGCCTATTGGCTGGGCGTGAAAAGCGTCGCGGAGAAGCACGGTTATCGTTTGGAGCGCCTGGCGCCGAGCGAGCGGCTTTCGGTCGGCCGCATCCAGCAGATCATGCAGGCTCGAAACATTCGCGGCGTGCTGATCCCGCCCCCCCAGAGCACCTTTTCCCAAGACCTGAGCGGGTTCGACTGGAGCAAGTTCGCAGTCGTGAAATTCGGGCACTCCTTCGATACTTTACGCGTTAACCTTGTGACCAGCGCGCACACCTACAACGCCGCGCTGGCCATCCGGAAGATGACCGAGCGAGGCTATCGCCGGGTGGGCTTTGTGAGCAGCGAGTATTCGATTCGGCGCACTTTGTTTCTCAGCGGGGTGCTGCTGGCGCAGGCGGATCTTGCCGAGCGGAACCGCGTGCCCTTCCTGAGCCTGTCGGAGGCGGATGTGAAAAGTGGCGGCTCCGAGCGGTTGCGCGCGTGGATCGAGAAGGAAAAGCCGGATGCGATCCTGAGCAATTTGAGCGAAGTTCCGTCGATGGTTCGCGCGGCGGGCCACGACGTCCCCGGCGACATCGGCTTCGCGGCCTTGAGCGTCCACGACGGAAATGCCGACGCGGGCATCGACCAGAAGCCCTTCGAGATCGGCAAGGCGGCGTGCGAATCGGTCGTCTCGCTCATCCTGCACGGCGGCTGGGGCGCGCCCGAGGCGCCGCGCGAGGTGTTGATCGAGGGCGCCTGGGTGGACGGCTCAAGCCTGCCGCCAAAGGTGCCGATGGACGGGAGCGCCCAGGCGTCCTTATCCGGATAGCCGTCAGCCGCCGCCCGGGTTTTTGCCGGCCGAAGCGAAAACGGGGCTCGGCCGAATTCACGGATGGAGCCAAACGCGTTGTTCGCGGCGCAGTTGACCCGCTCGCCCCGCTTCCAAACCGCCAGGGCATCAGTTCTGCGGAACGGGTCGAAGGTCGGAATCGAGCCGGAGCGGGCGGCCCTTCTCCACGACGATGGAAGCGGTCGTCCGCCCCGAGCGCACCAAGCAAGCGCCGCCGGCGGCGGATCGAAGCGTCGCGGTCCGCAGCTTGCCGTCCTT
>CAMLQS010000064.1 GCA_946482165.1 uncultured Verrucomicrobiota bacterium
TTGCTGACGGAGCATCCGGACTGGCTCGTCTCGGGCGTGTGGGGCTTGTTCGAGTTCGAGGGCACCAGCGAAGTGAGTCTCGCCAACTCCGAGAAATATTCGAAGCGGAGTGGAGATTGGACCGGCGCGCTCATCGCGCTCTCCCGGCGCGGCGTCTTGCCTCGCGAGAAACTGCTCGACGCAAGCCTCGATGCGCTCTCCCGGGATTTTGTGCAGTTTCGCGCCGGCTGGTTCTCGCGCTTTCACGAGGCCTTGCAGCCGACGCCCGAAGAGCGAATCGCCCGGCTCGACGCCTACCTCAATCTCATCGCAAGCGCCATTCCGCCGACGGTCTCCTTCGCGCTGAAAGCCATCTCCGGCGTCTGCCGCGGGCACCCCGTCCCGGGACGCCGGCTCTTGGCCGCGCTGGCGCCCGCTCTGCAGGCGCGCGCCAAGGGCACCGCGATCTCCGCGTTGGAGCTGGCGGCGCGCCTGGCGCGCGACGAACCCGGCCTGCGGAAAGAGGTATCCGAAGCGGTGATACTGGCCCTGCTTCATGATTCGGCGGATGTGCAGAAACAGGCGCTCGACATACTCGACCGTCACGGCGACCGCGCCGACGCCCATATCCGCGCCGGCGTGGCCGAGGCATCCGGCGCGGTGGCCGCCAGCCTGCGACCTCGGCTCGCCGGATGGATCGACCAACCGAACGCCTCCGCGCAGGTCCCGGCTTGCGCCTCGGTCGATGCCGACAAAGCCCGGCCCGTTACGCTCCCTCGTGTGGATCCATCGCGGGTGCTCGCACCTATCACGGATCTCGAAAGTCTGATCGCGCTGGCCGCCAAAACGCTCGAAGGGTGCGAAGACCCCGACGAGCTCGAGCAACTCCTCGATGCATTCAGCCGCCTTTGCGACCGGCGGCCCGAGGATTTCACCCGCCTCACGGCACCGCTGCGGAAACGGGCCGCCAAAAAGTTTCCCGCGCCGGGACTCTCGTCCGTCTCGGAGCATACGCCGGAATCCGCCGTTGCGGAGTTGGTCGGAGCTTGGACCGACGGCGACCGCGCCCCGCGGCCGACACCGGCGGACCTCCACGACGCGACCATCCCCGCCCACCGCGCTCTCGTTCTATGGCAGCTCCGCTTCGACGCCCTTGTCGACCGGGTCGCGCATCGTGTCGCGCGGCCGCTCTTGTCCTCGCCCTCACACCGCGGCGGCTGGATCGAGCCGAGACACTTGGTCGAGCGCTGGCGCATTTGGACGGATACAGGGGAGAACCCGCCGCTCGCGGAGCAAATCCTCGCGCTGCAACGCCTCGCCCCGGAGGGGCGGGCGCCCGCCCTCGAGGCGGCACGAGCTTTGCCCGGCGAAGGCGGCGCGGCTCTCCGTTTCGCTTTGGGCCAAACGTGCGAGATCGGTGAAAATCCCTCGCTCTGGTTGGCGGCCTGCCGAAGCCGCGCTCCGCGAGGTCCGCTTCCCGAGTTCGCGGCCAAGCACCCGGGCTTCGCGGCCTATATCCACGAAACCGCCGTAATCTCCTGGGAAGCCGCCACCGCGATCCAAACCTTCACCGGAGGCTCCTACACCCGCTTCGAGCTTGAGATTCGTCGGCGCGCCGCAAACGGGGCGCCGCAAACCGGCGCCCGCGACGATTTCCACGGCTACCCGCTGGAGAGCCACACGATGATTCGATGGTGGGCGCACGCCTCCCCGGCGAATCAAGAACCGTGTTTCGAGGAGGCGGCGGAACGTCTCGGTTCGGCGATGCAATACGCCGACGTGGAGGACCGGCAAACCGCCGTCTTTCTCGAACCCTTGTCCGAGCCTCACTGCGAGCTTCACGACATGGCCCGCTTGACGATGGCCCTGGCCTTGGGCGCCTGTGGCTCCGATCTTCGCGGTCATGCTCGCGACAGGCTGGTGAAGATAATTTCGGACGGGCGGCTGAACACCGAAGCATTGGGTGAGACGATGAGCCGACTGCTGGCGACAGGCGCCACTTGTTTCGCCCGGTGGGGGAAGACCTTGAAGAGCGTGGCGGAACATTCGCCGCCGCATGCACGGACGGTGTGTGAATTGGTTCAAATCACGCTTGGCGGCGGCGGCGGCGTGGAGCCGCGCCACGCGCGCGAATTGCTCGAACTCCTGATCGAGCTGCTCAGCGCCACTGGCGCACCACTCTCCCATCCGAAAGCCCGTGCCTGCCTCGAATCTTGGAAAGTTGGCGGCAAGACCGGCCGGCTGATCAAGCAGTTGCTCGCCGGGGCGGGTTGAACCCGCCTCGGGAAGGGAGGCTCCGAAGCACAAAAAAGCCCGGTCGCGTGGGACCGGGCCGATCAGCGATGCGCTTTCCGCTTACTTGCCGAGGGCGTTGAACTTCGGCGTGAGGTATTCGGCGCAGCTGTCGAGCGAGGCCAGATGGATGTAATCGGCCTCGGGAACCTCGATCCCGTGCTGCTTGCGGAGCTCCATGACGATGTCGAGGAAGTCCATGCTATCGAGCTGCATCTGATCGCGCAGACGGACGTCCGGCTTGAGATTGGAAAGGTCCTCGTCGGGAGCGATGTCGGCGATGATGTCGAGGACGATTTGCTTGCAGGCGTCTTTGGTCATGAGAGTCGAAACGGGAGTAAAGGGTCGGGATTAGGCAACAAAGCGCTTCACAATCAACGTGGAATTGATGCCCAGCATACCGAAGGAATTATTCAGGATCGCGTCGACCTTGGCGGCCTTCTTCGGCTGGTTGATCACAAGGCCGGGGATGTCGCACAGCGGGTCGAGGTCCTCGATGTTGATCGTCGGGTGAACCACGAGGTCGTCGAAGCTCGGCAGGTTGCCCGCCAGCTCAAGCGCGCCGGCGGCGCCCATGCAGTGGCCGATGTAGCTCTTGGTGTTGTTGATGTAGGTGTCGGGGCAGCCTTCGCCGAACACCGCGCGGATGGCCTCGCATTCCTGGATGTCGCCCTGCGGCGTGGACGTGGCGTGGGTGTTGACGATGTGGATGTCGGAGGCGGCGAGCTTCGCGTTGGCGAGGGCCTTGCGCACGCACTCGGCCTGGCGGCCGGGGTTGGGCAAAACGTAGTCGGATGCGTCGCTGTTGACGTGATATCCGGCGATCTCGCCGTAGATCTTCGCCCCGCGCGCCAAGGCGTCGTCGAGCCGCTCCAGCGTGTAGATGCAGCCGCCTTCGGAAATCACGATGCCGTTGCGAGACTTGTCGAAGGGGCGCGAGGCCTTCTTCGGGTCGGCATGGGTGGCGAGGGCGTTCTGCGACTTGAAACCGGCGAAAATGCCGAAGGTGTGGATCGACTCGCTCACGCCGCCGCAAAACGCGAAGTCGACTTCGCCAAGGCGAAGCATCTGCGCGGCGTGGATGAGGCCCAGATTGCCTGCGGCGCAGGCGGCGCCGATCGTGTAGGCTGGACCGGTGATGCCGAGGGAGAGCGAGACCTCGCCCGCCGGGTTGTTCGCGACCGTGCGGGGGTTGTGGTAGTGCGACCAATACTTCGTGTCGTAGTTAAACTTGGAGATAGCGTAGATCTCATTCTCCGTCTCCACGTTGCCATGCTCCGTGCAGCCGATGTAGATGCCAACCCGGTCTTTCGCCACGGCATCGAAAGCGACGCCGCTGTCTTTCAGCGCCTCATGCGCGCAGTAGATGGAGATCGAACCGGCGCGAGTGCCGACACGCAGTTCCTTCCGCTTTTGATAGCGGAGCGGATCGAAGTGGCAGACGCCGGCGATCAGCCTGCCCATGTAGCGCACGTCAAACGGCTCCACGCCGGCGACGCCGGCGAGCAGGTTTTGACGGAATTCATTCAGGGAATCTCCGTTGGGCGCGGTGAGGCCGATACCGGTAATGACGATGCGTGCGGGCTGAAACGACATGGCGAAGGGAAAAGCGCTAGCCATACCGAGGGGATTGGCAATACAAGCCTCGCTCCGTTTTCACTCATCACCCGCGACTTTCCCCTTAACCAACCATGAACGTTCTCGTCGTCGGCGGAGCCGGCTACATCGGCTCCCACTGCGTCCGCCAACTCATCGCCGCCGGGCATCGCCCGGTGGTGCTCGACAATCTGGTCTTCGGCTACCGCCAGGCCGTCTCCGAGGATGTGCCGTTTTACTCGGTCAACCTCGGCAACGAATCCGAAGTCGGGAAGATCCTGAAGAAGGAGAAAATCGAGCTGGTGATGCACTTTGCCGCCTACGCCTACGTGGGTGAGAGCGTGACCGACCCGATGAAGTATTACTTCAACAACGTCGCCGCCACGCTTCACCTCCTGCGCTGCATGATCGGCTGCGGGGTGAAGAAATTCGTGTTCTCCTCCACCTGCGCGACCTATGGCATCCCGGACAAAATGCCGCTCGTGGAAACGATGCCGCAGGCGCCGATCAACCCTTACGGCCAGACCAAGCTCGATATCGAAAACGCCCTCAAGTCGTTCGCCAAGGCCTACGGCCTGAGCTTCGCCGCCTTCCGCTACTTCAACGCCGCCGGCGCGGCCGAGGACGGCACCATCGGCGAATGCCACGATCCCGAGACCCACCTCATTCCGCTCACCATCGACGCCGCCACGGGCAAGCGTCCTCCGCTCCAGGTTTTCGGCACCGACTACCCCACCCCGGACGGCACCTGCCTCCGCGACTACGTTCATGTCGACGACCTCAGCCGGGCCCACATCGCCGTCTTCGACAAGCTCGCCCAGACCGGCGCGCAATATTTCTATAACCTTGGCACCGGCACGCCCACGTCCGTCCTCGAGGTCATCAAGGCCGTCGAGAAGGTCACCGGCCTCAAAGTCCCCTACACCACCGCGCCCCGCCGCGCCGGCGACCCGCCCGCGCTCTACGCCGATTCCTCAAAGGCCAAGGCCGAGCTCAACTGGCAGCCCAAATACACCACGATCGACCCGATCGTGGAGACGGCCTGGAAGTGGCACTCCAGCCACCCGGAAGGCTTCGGCAAAAAGGACAAGTCCGCGGCCACGAGCTGAGGCGCCCACAAGCCGCCCCGCCGACTCCGATCAACAAGAGGCCCGCGTCGAAAATGTCGGCGCGGGCCTCCTGCTTTTCGGCATCGCCGGCCGCATACGGAGAATAGCGAGGTCGCCAAGGCGCGAAAGCTTCACGAGGTTTCGGCGATCACACCGATCAATCCCCGCTTTCGGACTTAATAAAACACCTTGCGGTCGAGCGAACGATACTGGATCGCCTCAAGGAGGTGCGGGGCCTCCATCCGCTCGCTGCCGGCGAGGTCGGCGATGGTGCGGGCCACCTTTAAAATCCGATCATAGGCGCGGGCGGAGAGCGACAATTGCTCCATGGCCTGCTGGAGAAGGTCGCCCAAGGTGGAATCGAGCGCGATGTGCGCGCGGATTTGGGCGTGCGTCATGCGGGCGTTGCTCGTCGTGGGCGTGCCGCGGAACCGTGAAAGTTGTCGCTCACGCGCCGAGCGAACGCGCTCGGCGATCGATGCGGACGACTCGCCGGGGGCCTGGCTGCGAAGATCCGAAATCGTCACCGCCGGCGCATCGATGTGGATGTCGATGCGATCAAGCAGAGGCCCGCTCACCCGGGCCCGGTAACGCTGCACCTGCGGAGCGGTGCAACGGCATTCGTGCCGCGAATCGCCAAGATACCCGCATGGACAGGGGTTCATCGCCGCAACCAGCATGAAGGCGCAGGGAAATGTCACCTTCCCGGCGCTTCGGCTGATCGCCACCTCGCAGGTCTCGAGCGGCTGACGGAGCACTTCGAGCGCCGACCGCTTGAACTCCGGCAGCTCGTCCAGAAAAAGCACTCCGTTATGGGCGAGGGATATTTCGCCGGGGCCGGGCACGCTGCCGCCGCCAATGAGGCCCACATCCGAAATCGTGTGATGCGGCGCGCGCACGGGACGGCGGCCAAGATGCCGGGGCTCGCCCAATGTCTGTCCGGCGGCCGAATGGATCTCCAGGATCTCCAGCGCCTCGTCGAGCGTGGGCGCCGGCATGATCGAAGGCACGCGCTTCGCGACCATGGATTTTCCCGAGCCGGGAGGCCCGATCATCAGGAGATTGTGATTTCCGGCCACCGCGACCTCGATGGCGCGTCGCAGGGAGTGTTGTCCTTTCACCTCCGAAAAGTCGCCGCCGGGCTCGGTGGTCGCCCGGCAGAGCTCCAGCGCGTCGGCGTGGCGGAATGGTTCGATGGCGATTTTCCCGGAAACAAAACGCGCCGCCTCGTCGAGCGACTGTATTGGGAAAACAGATACTCCTTCGACCAGGGCGGCCTCGGCCGCGCTGGCCGCGGGCAGCAATAGGTTTCGGCAGCCAAGCGAGCGGGCGAGCCGCGCGAAGGCGAGCGCGCCTCGGACCGGCCGGGTGGCGCCGGAGAGCGCGAGCTCCCCCGCGACCAGATAATCGCCAAGGCCCGGAGCGGCGATCTGGCCGGTGGCGACCAAGATGCCGAGCGCGATGGGAAGATCGTAGAGCGGGCCTTCCTTGCGCAGGTCGCCAGGGGCGAGATTGATGGTCGTGCGGGTGCGAAGGCCGCCATAGCCCGAGTTGGCCAGGGCGGAGAAAACCCGGTCGTCGGACTCCTTGACCGCCGCGTCGGGCAAGCCGACCAAAACCAATTTGAATTCGCCGGATTCGCCGTGGTTGACCTCCACGTGCACGGGCAAGGCCTCGATGCCTTGGAGCGCGGCGGAGAGCAAAGTAGCGAGCATGCGGGCGTGCCGGGTGGGTAAAGAGCCTTACCCGCGGGCGAGAGAAGCGAGCGCGATGTTGCGCTCCACCGCGTCCAGGTAGGGGTTGCGCCGCGAGGGGGCGGGAAGAGCCAGATAGCGATACATTCCTGAGAATTCCGTTTCGAGCCGCGGACGGACGAAGTTCCGCCAAAAGCCCGCGGTGCCGCCCACGAGTTGAACCGCCGAGGCAAACATGCGTTTCGCTTTGGGCACGTGGTTGTAGTTGTCGGCCTCCTCGAATTCGGCGAAAAGGAACGGAAGTTTTTCTATGTAGTCCGGCGCGGCCATCTGACCGAGGAAATCCGAGGTGGCGACCATGCAGGCTGCGATGCGGGCGAGTTCGGAACTGAACGCCCCTTTCTCCGGCCGCCCGTTGAGACCGGTGCAGCGAATCATCGCGACGACATCGTCGATTTCGGTGCGATTCAGGCCCAGGGTCGGCAAGATCGAAGCCGCCAAAGCGGCGCTTCTCAGCACATGGGAATGGGTATATTTGGCACCTGTGCCTTCGTCGTCGCCGCACGATTTCAAAAAGCCCGTGTCGTGAAAAAGGATCGCGGCCAAGCCGAGTTCCAACTCGCGGGGAACAAGGGCAAGTTCTTCCGTGCGGAGGTAGCCGGCGACGTGATCCAGATAGCAGCAGCTTGCCTGCGCGGTATGCGCCAGATCGTGGTAACGCAGGTCGATCGGTTGGTAATGCCAAACGCCTCCCGCAAAGAGATCTCCCGCCAAGCTTACGAGCGGGTCCAAAAACCCGATCGAAAAATGCAAGTGGCGGGCGGCGTGACGCACCGACTCCAATCCCGTCACGCCATCCAGTGGCGTTTTATTCGTGCGACCATTGTGTCGAAATGGCGTCAGGGATTGCACCATACACGGGCGTAATGATTTGCCGCCACCCCCGGCAAGAGCAATCTCGCCGGCACTTTGCAAAGATGGTCATAGGCTTAACAGGCGGAATCGGGTGTGGGAAATCTGCGGCGGCCGCCGATTTTGCCACATATGGGTTTTCGGTTCAGGATACGGATCGAATCGTGAAGGAGGAGGTATTGCCCTCTCGCGATGTGGTCGAGGCCGCGCGCGCCCGATGGGGAGATCACGTCTTGATCGGAGCGACTAACGCCCCCCCGGTCGCGGACCGCCCCGCGACACTTGATCGTCAGCGGGTGGCCGAAATCGTGTTTCGGAACGAAAACGAACGCCGCTGGTGGGAAAGCGTCGTCCATCCTCGGGTAGGCGCCTTGTGGCGAGGACGGGTGGCTGTCGATCCATCCGCCAATTGGGTCATCGAGATACCGCTGCTCTTCGAGGCGGGTCTCGAAAAAGGATTTGATTTCATCGTCTGCGTAGGCGCCAATCCCGCCACTCAATTGGCCCGGGCCGTAGCGCGAGGTATGACACAAGCGCAGGCCTGCCAGCGAATCGCCTCCCAACTTCCCTTGGCTACCAAACTCCACTCCGCTCACGTCGTGCTTTGGAACGATGGCTCCCGCGAATTCCTCCGCGCCCAAGTTTGCTCTTGGGCGGCGACCCTTCGCTCCGGCCGTTGAGCTTGTATTATTTCACTCCACGAGGCGGAGCCTAAACGGCTCTCCCACGCCTTCTCGGAACCTCTCTACTTTTGTTTTCCATGGACGATCTGGATCTTTCCACCCCCGAGGCCGACGCCTCCGCCAAAAAGCCCCGCAAGGCTCCCGCCAAACGCGCTCGCACCCGCGGCGCCGAAGCGTCGATGGAACCGGCGGCCATTGAGACGCCGCTCGGGCACGAGACGACGGAGACGGACGCCACCGCCTCGGCGCGCCCCAAGCGGGCCCGGACCCGGCGAGGCAAGGCGCCTGAAGCCGAATCCTCCGCATCCGCGCCCGGCGTTTCATCCGAGCTCTTCGCCTCGGCCGGAGCGGAATCCGCCTCGCCCGCCGAGACCCGGCGCGACGAAAACGCCGCTCCCGCCCCGGGCGCGAATGGATCGCCGCAAGTGTATTCGTTCTCTCCCGACGACGAGGCGCCCCCCTCGGAGCCCGCGAATGATCGTCCGGTGTTTGTTCCAAGCGGCTTGACCGAGGACCCATCCTCCGCGGCCACGCAACAGCCAGCTTCCCCCGACGGCCCGGGCGATTCCCCGTCCCCGTCTCATGCCCAAGGGCAAGGGGGGGGAGATCAAGGCGGCGGCCCCGGCGGTCGGCGCGAGGAACGGAAATCTTGGTGGGAGCGAAAGAAGGAAAAAAAGCGCCAGAAATGGCTGGAGCGTCAGTCGGGCGGAGGCGGGGGTGCCGGAGGCGGCGGAGGCCCCGGCGGCGCGCATGGCGGGGGTGGTCACGCTGGCCACGCCAGCCCAGCTCGAGAACGAGCTCCGGTGCAACCTCCGCCGCCGTCGTTCCAATCGCCGGTGGGCGCCTTGCCTGCGGACGACCGGTTCTCCGACCTCGCCGCCTTGGATGCGCTCGCCGAAGAGCTCGCACGGGACTCCGCACCGCTCGATCTTGGCGAAATTCACTCCGCAGGCGCGGGAGATCTGGCTCAGCGTCTCCGTGGTTTGGGCGAAACCGTCGTGGGCATGCCGCCGCGCCGCGTTTTGGTGGACCAGGTCTTTGCCTGGGCCGCCCGGGAGAATCGGGCTCTTCGCGAAAGAGGGGTTCTCGACCTGAACGACGCCGGCCAAGGCTTTGTGGTCCATCTCCACAACAGCTACCGGCTCTACCCCGAGAGCACGTTTGTGCCCGCGTCCTTGGTCCGACGTCACGGCCTGCGCCGCGGCCAGGAAGTCGACGTGCTTGCCCAGCCGCCGAAGCCCGGCGAACGCTGCGCCTCGGTCGTCCGGATCGTTTCGGTGATGGGGACGCAGCCGGAGCTGGCGCGCGAGGTGACCGCCTTCGAGGAGCTGATTCCTTATTATCCCACGGCGCGCATTCTAGTCGAGGCGCCGGATATCCATAAGGACATATCGATGCGCGCCGTCGACCTGCTCACGCCGATCGGATTCGGCCAGCGCGGACTGATCGTCGCTCCGCCCCGCACCGGCAAAACCGTGCTGCTGCAGAACATCGCAAACTCGGTCACCAACAACTATCCCGAGGCGACGCTCATCCTTCTTCTCATCGACGAACGTCCCGAGGAGGTCACCGACTTTAGACGCCACACCAAGGGAGAGGTCGTCTCCTCGACCTTCGACGAGGCGCCCGAGAGCCACGTGCATGCGGCCGAGATGGTGATCGAACGAGCCCGCCGCCTGGTCGAGATGGGCAAACACGTGGTTATCCTGCTCGATTCGATCACCCGCCTCGCCCGAGCCTACAACGCCCTCGCCGGGAATTCCGGAAAAATCATGTCCGGCGGTATCGAGGCGAATGCGCTGCAACGCCCCAAGCGTTTCTTCGGATCCGCTCGCAATATCGAGGGGGGCGGCTCGCTGACCATCCTTGGCACCGCACTAATCGACACCAATTCGCGCATGGACGAGGTGATCTTCGAGGAGTTCAAGGGCACCGGAAACATGGAGCTCCACCTCGACCGCGGCCTCTCGGACAAGCGCATCTTCCCCGCCATCAACATCGACCGGTCGGGCACGCGCAAAGAGGAGCTCATCTACCATCCCGACGAAATGCTTCGCGTCTACGGTTTGCGTCGCGCGATGCAGGGCATTCCCCCGGTCGAGGCCATGGATATGTTTATCCAGCGCCTGAAGAAAACCCGGACGAATACGGAATTTTTGTTGAGCCTGAATCGCTAAAGCCGCGAACTGAAAACTCCACGCCCGCGCGCTTCCGCGCGCGGACCGGCCTCCCCCCGCCATCCCCTCGTGACCTCCGCCGACGATTTCGTCATCCAACTGGCCCTCGACAAGGGCGTGCTCACCTCACAACAAGTCGAAGCCGCCCGCAGGGTCGTTGCCGGGCACACTGACCTCACGGTCGCCCCGCCGCGTTTGCTCGACGTCCTGATCGGCGAGCACGGTTTCAGCTCCAAGCAAGCCGCCAAACTCCTCGCCGACGAATTCGGCATGCCGATGATCGACATGGCCAATGTGCGCGCTTCCAGCGAGCTCATGGCCCTGTTGCCGCGCAATCTGGCCGTCAAATACACCGCTTTCCCGGTCGGGCGCGAAGGCAACTCCGTGCGCGTCGCGATCAGCGACCCTCTCGACGTCGACGCCATCGACAGCATCAGCCATTTCCTAAAGCTCAACGTCGAGCCCGTCGTGGCTCCCGCCGACGAGATTCGCGCGCACATCGACCGCTTCTACGGCAAAGACGAGGAGTCGATGGAGAAGCTTCTTAGCGACATCTCCACTGGCGAAGAGGCCCAGGTCATCGCCGGCATCGGCGCCTCCGCCGTCCACGGGGAGAATGAATCCGACGACGCTCCGATCATCAAGCTGGTCTACCAAATCATCTTGGAGGCCATCTCTCGTCGCGCGTCGGACATTCACCTCGAGCCTCTCGAAAAACGTTTCCGCGTCCGCTACCGCATCGATGGCGTGCTTGTCGAGGTCGAGAACCCGCCGAAGCGCCTTCAGCTCGCGATGATCTCGCGCCTGAAGATCATGGCCAATATTTCCATCGCGGAGAAACGCATCCCGCAGGACGGCCGTATCCAGGTCGGCGTCGGCAACAAGCCCATCGACCTTCGCGTCTCCTCGCTTCCCACCGCCCACGGCGAGTCGATCGTCATGCGTATTCTCGACAAGGAAGGCCTCCAGCTCGGCCTCCCCGAGCTCGGCTTCCTCAGCGACGATCAAGCGACGATGGAGCGCATCATCTCGCTTCCCGACGGACTCTTTCTCGTCACCGGCCCGACCGGATCCGGAAAGACGACGACGCTCTACTCCTGCCTCCACTACATCAACAAACCCGACCGCAAGCTCATCACGGTCGAGGATCCGGTCGAGTATCAGCTCTCCGGCATCAACCAGGTGCCGGTGCGCACCGAGGTGGGAATGACCTTCGCGAACGCCCTGCGCGCCATGCTGCGCCAGGCTCCCAACATCATCATGGTGGGTGAAATTCGCGACTTGGAGACGGCGGAAATCTCCATCAACGCCTCCCTCACCGGCCACATGGTGTTTTCCACCCTCCACACCAACGATGCGCCCGGCGCCGTCACTCGTATGATCGACATCGGAGTGAAGCCGTTCCTCGTGTCGACCTCGCTGCGCGCGATCATGGCCCAGCGCCTCGTGCGCAAAATCTGCAAGAAGTGCAGGCATCCCTACACGCCCGACCCGCGTGAACTGCGCTCTCTCAACATCACCGCGCAGCAAGCCTCCAACGCCAGCTTCGCCAAGGGCACCGGCTGCGAAAATTGCCACGGCACCGGCTATCGCGGCCGAGCCGGCATCTTCGAGATTTTCGCGGTCAACGACGAACTCCAGCGGATGATCTACGAAAACGTCGGCACCTCCCGCCTGCGCGATAAAGCCCGGACTCTCGGCATGCGCACCATGCGCGAGGACGGCCTTCGCAAGGTCCTCACCGGCTTCACCACCATCGAAGAAGTCGTCTCCATCACCGTCGGCGACTCCGCCTGATCCCCTTCCGCAACATCCACCTTTTCCTCACGCTCCCGCCCCCCCTCCGCCCATGAGCTACGAGATGAACGATCTGCTCGAACTGGTTGTCGACCAAAACGCGTCCGACCTCCACTGCCAAGTCGGCCAGCCGCCGACCCTCCGCATCAGCGGCAGCATGGTCCCCATCGAGGGTCCCGCTCTCATGCCGCAGGACACCGAGCATCTCATGCTCTCCATCACGCCGGACAGCCACGTCCAGCACCTGAAGATGCACGGCGGCTCCGACTTCGGTTTCGCCTTTTTGGACAAGGCCCGTTTCCGCGTGTCCGTCCTCAAGGCGAAGGGCAACTACGGTATCGTCCTGCGCCAGATTCCGAACAAGATGTATGGCCTTCGCGACATCGGCCTGCCCGACAAGGTCCGCGAACTTCTCTATCGCCCCCGCGGGCTCGTCCTCGTCACCGGCCCGACCGGTTCCGGCAAGTCGACCACCCTCGCCTCGATGGTGAACTACATCAACGAGAACCGCGAAGGTCACATCATCACGATCGAGGATCCGATCGAGTATTATCACAACCACAAGCGCTGCATCGTCACCCAACGTGAAATCGGCTCGGACGTGAATAGTTTCGCCGAGGCGATCAAGCGAGCCCTCCGTCAAGATCCCGACATCATCCTCGTGGGTGAAATGCGCGACCTTGAGACCATCGAGGCCGCCATCACCGCCGCCGAAACGGGTCACTTGGTGTTCGGCACCCTCCACACCAACTCCGCCGCCAAGACCGTCGACCGTATCGTCGACGCCTTCCCGGCGAACATGAAGGAGATGATCCGCACCCAGCTCGCCTCCTCGCTCGTGGCCGTTATTTCCCAGGTGCTCTGCAAGAAGATCGGCGGAGGCCGCATCGCCGGCTACGAGATCATGATCAACACCACGTCGATCTCGGCGATGATCCGCGAAAACAAGACATTCCGTATCACCTCCGACATCCAGACGGGCGGCAACCTCGGCATGATCACGATGGACGCCCACCTGCTGAGCCTCGTGAACCGTCAGCTTGTCACCCCCGATGAGGCATTGGAAAAAGCGCAGGACCCCATCGGCATGCGCGAAAAACTTACCCAGATGGGCGCCAATTTGAAGGCGCTTTAAGCCCTTTCGGCCGCCTCCGTCTCGCCCCGCCGTCCCGCTCCCGCCCCCATGTTCGAAGCCCACACCCAGGCCATCCTCGAAATCTGCCGCGACCATAAACTGGTCGGCGAACAGGCGCTTCAGGATCTCCAAAACGAGCACCGCTTAACGGGCAAGGCCCTCGCGGCCCTGATCGTTGATCAGAACATCGTTCCAAAGCAGGTCTTTCTGCGCAAAGTCGCCGAAACCCTGGCCCTCGAATATATCGAAGGCGTGCCTTCCTCCGTTCCGGGCGACATCGTCAACGCAATCACCGCCCATCACGCGCGCACATATGGCGTCATCCCTCTGCGCGTGGACGCCCAGAGCATCGACTTGCTGGCGATCGATCCGTTCAACGCGCAGATTATCGACGACCTCACCTTTGCCTTGGGCAAAGACGTGCGGCTTCTCGTCGCCGACCCGGAGCGCGTCGAAACACTGATCGACAACCACTACCCGGAAGAGGATACGTCCCTCGACGCTCTTCTTGGCGAATTGAACGAAGACCCCGGCGCCGAGACCAACGCCGACGATCTCGACGCCAACGATATCGAGGCGCTCGCCGGCCAGGCTCCGATCATCCGCTTCGTCAATCTCGTGCTCGCGCAGGCCATCCGAGACAAGGCCTCCGACATCCATTTCGAACCCTTCGAGCACGAATTCAAGATCCGCTACCGCATCGACGGCTCGCTCTACGAGATGTCGCCGCCGCCCAAGCACCTATCGCTTCCCATCACCTCGCGCGTGAAGGTGCTTGCCAACCTGAACATCGCCGAGCGCCGCATTCCGCAGGACGGCCGTATCAAGCTCACCCTCGGCGGCCGCCCGGTCGACCTCCGCGTCTCCACGCTGCCCACCCAGTTCGGCGAATCCGTGGTGCTCCGCGTGCTCGACCAGAGCGCGGTCCAGCTGGACATTTCTCAACTGGGCATGCCCGAAGACGTCTTCGAGGGCATCAACGAGATCGTTAAGCGCCCCAACGGCATCTTCATCGTCACCGGCCCCACCGGGTCGGGAAAGACCACCACCCTCTACTCCGCGCTTCGCGTGGTGAACTCGCCCGACGTCAAGCTCCTCACCGCCGAAGACCCGGTCGAATACGAGATCGAGGGCATCATGCAGGTCCCGGTTAACCACGCCGTCGGCCTGACTTTCGCCGCCGCGCTCCGCTCCTTCCTGCGCCAAGATCCCGACATCATCATGGTGGGTGAGATCCGAGACTTGGAAACCGCGCAGATTTCCATTCAGGCGTCGCTAACCGGTCACTTGGTGCTTTCCACGCTCCACACCAACGACGCCCCCGGCGCGGTCACCCGCCTCGTGGATATGGGCGTCGAGCCCTTCCTCATCGCATCCTCGCTTGAAGCCGTGCTCGCCCAGCGTCTCGTGCGCCGCATCTGCCGCAGCTGTCGCACCGCCTATGAGCCGCCGGGGGCTTTGCTCCAGCAGCTGGGGATCGATCCGGTGGATATCGGCAACCGCGAGTTTTTCTACGGCAAAGGCTGCCCGACTTGCAACAACTCGGGTTACAAGGGCCGCATGGGCATATACGAGTGGCTGCGCATGTCCGAAGCGGTCCGCGACCTCGTTGTTCAGCGCGCGCCTACTCTGGTGATTAAACAGAAAGCGCTCGAACAGGGCATGCGCACGCTTCGAGACGACGGTCTTCGTGCGATTTTCGACGGAGCCACCGCCATCGAGGAAGTCGTCAAATATACCTAAGGCGCTGCACCGGCGCGAACCTGCGAAGTTCTCCGTATTAAATATAAACTTTCGCCACATTCCGCGTGAGCTCGGGTCCCGTGCCTTTGTCCAATCTGGCAACGGTCGCCCTTCAATAACTTACTTCCCCTCGTCCCCATGCCCAAATTCAGTTACATCGCCATCGAGTCCGCCTCCGGTAAGGACAAGAAAGGCGTCATCGAAAGTGCCTCGGCTGAACAAGCCGCCCACGACCTTAAAGCAATGGGCCTCCTGCCCACCGCCGTGAACCCCGCCGGTGCCGGCGGCCTTCGCGTCGGAGCCAAGCCCTCCGGCAAGACGGGCTCCGGGTCCAACGAGCAGGCGGGCTTTGTGCCTCGCCCCGAGGCAAAGGTGAAGAAAAAGGGAAAGCCCATGAGTTTGGGCAAGGTCATCAGCAACGCCGGCTTGGCCGTCTTTACCCGCCAGCTCTCCACGCTGGTAAACGCCGGCATGCCCATCCTCCGGTCCTTGGAAACACTGTCCAGGCAGGAGAAGAACCCCGGCTTTAAATACGTCCTTGAACAGGTGTCCGAGACTATCAAATCCGGCGGCACCTTCTCGGACGGTCTTCTTCAGCATCCAAAGGTTTTCGACCGTCTTTATATTAACATGGTAAAGGCCGGCGAGGCGGGTGGTGTGCTCGGCACGGTGCTGGACCGCTTGGCGAAGTTCATGGAGAAGGCCGAAAAGATCAAAGGAAAGGTCAAGGCCGCCCTGACCTATCCGCTAATCATCGCGTGCGTCGCCGTCTTGATTGTATCGGCGCTCATGGTGTTCGTGATTCCGAAGTTCCAGGAGATCTTCGACGGCCTGCTCAAGGGCGTGCCGCTGCCCCTGCTGACCCAGGGCGTCATCGGAGTTTCGAACTTCATGAAGAATCACATCATCATCACGGTTCTTCTCGTGGTGGGCGCCTTCGTCGGATTCAAAATGGTCGCCAAGACCAAGCAGGGAAAGTCCGCGCTTGATTGGTTCCAGATCAACGTGCCGGCATTCGGCCCGCTGTTCCTCAAAGCGTCGATCGGTCGCTTCACCCGCACGCTCGGCACGCTCCTTTCTTCCGGCGTTCCGATCTTGCAGGCGCTCATCATCACCCGCGACACCTCCGGCAACGTCCACGTCGCCAGCGCGTTGAATAAGGTCCATGATCGCGTGAAGGAAGGCGAGGGCATCGGCAAGCCCCTCGAAGCGACCAAGATCTTCCCGACGATGGTAACCTCCATGGTTGAAGTCGGCGAAGAGACGGGCGCTTTGCCCGAAATGCTCACGCGTATCGCGGATACCTACGACGAAGAGGTCGACAATGCGGTGACCTCGATCACGTCGATCATCGAGCCCATCATGATCGTGCTGATGGCGGTGGTGGTCGGCACCATCGTGATCGCGCTGTTCCTTCCTCTTGTGAAAATCATTCAGCAGCTCTCTGGCGGTTAAGCCAAAGTTTCATCCGAACCCCGGGGCGTGTCTGGGAAATAACTCAGTCCGGCGGAAGCGAGAAACCTCGCTCGGCCAAGGCGCGAAAGGCGGAAGTGGACCAGAGCCCATGCCGCCTTTCGCAACGCCGGTCCAGCGCGGTTCCTCGCTTCCCCGTGGGGCCTTGGCGACGGGCTGAATTATTTACCAGACACGGCCTAAAAGCCCGCCGGCCTCCGGCGGGCTTTTTTCGTCATATGCAAACCGCCATTCCCGACATGCGCTTGGACGCATGACGCGGGTGAGCTCGCGTTCCGGCGGCCAACAGGTTCGGCGAGAGAGCCCGCGATAATCGCGGATTCCGGGTTGAACCCGCCCGGCCCTGCTTTCCATCGCCCGGCCCCGCAATCCCCGCCGCCCCCTCCGGCAGGTCAATAGCATTGCCGGCGTCGCCCCGATCCCTCGAAGGTGCCGCCATGCCGCTCAACCCGCTGAAATGGTCGCGCCCCACCCTGATCCTCGGCGGCCTCGTCCTCGGCGCGCTCGTCGGCCTCGCCGTCCACGCCTCCGTCTCCACCGCCGAGGCGGAGACCCGCCTCGCTTGGTGGCTCGCCCAGGTCATCCAACCCCTCGGGAAACTCTTCATCCGAATCATCTTCATGGTGGTGATCCCGCTCATCTTCTCCGCGATTGTGCTGGGCGTCGCCGAGATGGGCGACCTCCGCAAGGTCGGCCGCGTCGGTCTCAAATGCGTCGGCGCCACCCTTCTTCTCTCGGGCGTTGGCGTCGTGATCGCGCTCGCGGTGGCCAACCTCTTCGCTCCCGGCGAACGCATCTCGCCCGATACTCGCGCCGCCCTCATCGCCGAATACCGCGGCGACGCCGCCGGCAAAATCGCCATCGGAGAAGCCAAATCCCCGCCTCTCGCCGAGACGCTCCTCAACCTCGTCCCGCAAAACCCCCTCGCCGAGGCGGTCAACGCCTTCGCGCCCAACTACACCGGCGGCGGCCTCATCGCCGTGATGGTGTTCTCCCTCTTCTTTGGCGTCGCCCTCGCCATGCTCCCCGCCGAACGCGGCGCGCCCCTCCTCGCCGTCCTCCGGGCTGTATTCGACGTTTGCCTACAGATCATCGAGTTCGCGATGAAGCTCGCCCCCCTCGGCGTCGCCTGCCTCGGCTTCGCGCTCACCGCCACCCTCGGTCTCGGCCTCGTGAAAACGCTCGGCGCCTACATGGGCGTCGTCCTCCTCGGCCTCGCGCTCCACCAATTCGTCAGCTACCCGATCTTCGTCGCCACCCTCGGCCGTCGCTCGCCCTTCGAATTTTTCCGCCAAAGCCGCGAGGCCATCGTCACCGCCTTCGTCACGTCCTCCAGCAACGCCACCCTCCCGGTCTCCCTGCGGGTCGCGGAGCAAAACCTGAAAATCCCCGCTCGCATCAGCCGCTTCGTCCTTACCGTCGGCGCCAGCGCCAACCAAAACGGCACCGCGCTCTACGAGGGCGTCACCGTCCTCTTTCTCGCCCAGGTCTTCGGCGTCGACCTCAGCCTTTCGCAGCAACTCGTCGTCGCCCTCATGTGCGTCATGGCCGGGCTGGGCACCGCCGGCGTGCCCGGGGGCTCGCTCCCGCTCGTGGTCGGCGTGCTCGTGACGATAGGCGTCCCTGGCGAGGCCATCGCCATCATCCTCGGCATCGACCGCATCCTCGACATGTGCCGCACCGCCCTGAACGTCACCGGCGACCTCGTCATCGCCGTGATCGTCTCGCGCGGCGA
>CAMLQS010000065.1 GCA_946482165.1 uncultured Verrucomicrobiota bacterium
ACGAACGTTTGGAACAATCCGGTGCTCAAGCGTTGGTTGCCGCTGTTCGGTGTCGATGACGACGAGGGCCTGGGGCGGGAGGCCGGCGGCGGCGATGGCCTGGGCGTCGGCGGCGTTCACGGAGGCGAAGGCCTGCGCGGCGGCGAGGAGGAGGACGGAGGTAGGTTTCATGTGGCGTGGGAGGGGCTGAGGGCAGGTCGACGGAATCGGCCGTCACGCGGACATGCGTCGAGCGTCCGTCATCTACGCCAAATTTTTCGAACGATCTTCCGCGATAGCGGCGCCCGGCCCCGGGTTCATCGCCCCCAGAAGGCGTCCTCGGCGTTTTGATCGCTCGAAAACAAGCGCACCTCGACGATCCGGCCGTTTTCGATCCGCAGGAGATCGATGCCGGGTTGCGCGAGCGTCATGCCGGGCCGCTGTGCCGAGAACTCGAGTTCGATCGCGACCCATTCTCCGTTGGCCATGAAGCGGCCGGCCCGGGGGATGGAAAAGGTGCCGCCGGACACCTCCATCATGGCGCCGAACATGGAGAGGACTTCGCCGATGCCCCGATGCGTGCCGGAAAAGCGGTTCTTTCCGGGCTGGTGCCAGACCACGTCTGGGGAGATGAGTTCGCCGAGACGGCGTTGGTCGGCGACTTGGATGGCGCGAATGTATTCTTTCGCGGTTTCGACGGGAGACATGGAGGATTTCTGGTTGTTTTGGCCGGAGGGCGGCGCGTGGTGTGACCGCAGGGTCGGTCTTAATGACACGCGCCGTTGAGGCGTGGATTACGCCAAGAAAATCGCGAATCGGGAGACGTTCGGACGCGTAGGCCGTGCTTAACCATCCGCTTCCGCCTGCTCGATCAACGCCTCCGCTTCGTTGAGCAGGAGTTCGGCGATCACCCAATCAAACCAGAATCCGCCTTCGGGATCGTTGACGCGAAGGGGGCGGGTGAGCCTCGGTTTGAAGGCAGCGCGGGCTTCCTCCAGGTCTTGTCGGGCGCCTTCCGACTCTCCGAGCCGCCACCGTGCCATGGCACGGATAAGCCGCACGCTGGCCGAACGGCAAACCGGGCGTTCGCCGGCCGCCAACACCGGGTCGACGAAGAGGTTCACCTCCCTGTCATGGCCGTCGCGGTGTTTCAAGAGGGCCAGGGTTTGGCAGCGCCAGGACAGGTCCAAGCGGGAGGAAGACCGGGCGTCGTCTAGGGCGCACGTTTCCGCGAGGCGGGCGAAGGGCCGCAGGATTTCAAGCAACTCGTCCGTCGGTGGCAGCAGCAGGGAACTCTTGAGCACGCGGTCCGCTATCATGGGATCCGACGTGTCGTGCGCCGACACCGCGACTTGACGGCAGAAGAGTCGATAGCCCTCGAGGTCCCCGCTTTTCACGATCGACACGCCGGCGGCGACCATGTCGAGCGAGGCGCTGTCCACGCTTTCGTAGCGGTTGGCACGCAGAAGGGACAGGTAACGTTTTCGCGCCGAGGTCCAGTCGCCGCGTAGAGCGTTCCATTCGCCGAGCGTGCGGAGCATGTCCGAGCCTTCGAGAGTGGCGGGTTCGCTGGGGAGGCGCGCGGCCAGCATGTCCGCTTCCGCGAGATCGCCGCCCTGGATCGCGGCAGCCACCTGGCGGATGCCTTCGCGCCATTCGGCTTGGCGGCGCAGTTCGCCCTCCACTTTGAGCCCTCGTTCGGCGGCGGCGCGCAAACGGGCCTGTTCCTTGCGCAATTCGCGTTCGCGCAAGAGCAGCACGGTCGTGACGCCCAATCCCGCCGCCAAGGTCAGGGTGATCGCCGCGCCGGCCGCGAAGGCTGCGCGGTGCCGGCGGACGAGTTTTCGCAGCCGATAGAGGCGGCTCGGCGGACGCGCCGAAACGAGTTCGTCGCCGAGGTGGCGCCGCACATCCGCGACAAAGTCGTTGGCCGTCTGGTAACGCCGGTCGCGGTCCTTCTCCAAGGCCTTGGTCGTGATCCAGTCGAGATCGCCGCACAGCCGCGTCGCCAGCCGGGACGGATCGCTTTGGCGAAGCCGGGCGATCTCGGAGCGCGCGGCCCCGGGCAGGGCGGCGAACAGCGCCGAGGGCCGGAGCGGCTCCTGGTCCCGCAGCACTCGGCGCATCTCGTCCACGCCGGCTTCGAGCAGTTTTGCGGTGTCGAAGGGCGTGCGCCCGGTGAGCAGCTCGTGCAGAAGCACGCCGAGGCTGTAGATGTCGCTTCGCGTATCCACATCCAGGCGGCTTATCTGCGCCTGCTCCGGGCTCATGTAGGCCGGCGTGCCGATGAAGTGCTCGCACGGGGTGAGCAACGTCTCGTCCGTGAGCTTGCCCTCGACGGCCTTGGCGACGCCGAAGTCGATCACGATGGGCCGCGGCACGCCGTCATGCAGGGCCACGAGGACATTGGAGGGCTTGATGTCGCGGTGGATGACTCCCTTTTGGTGCGCGTGCTGGACCGCGATGCACACCTGCGAAAAAAGCTCCAGTCGTCGCCGCAGATCGAGCCGGTGCTGATCGCAAAAGCGGGTGATTTTCGTCCCGCGCACGAGCTCCATGACGAGATAGGGGCGCCCGGTCTCGGTGGCTCCGGCGTCCAGCACCCGCGCGATGTGGGGGTGGTCCATCATCGCGAGAGCCTGGCGCTCGATGTTGAATCGGGCGACGAATGCCTCCGTATCCATGCCGAGCTTGATGATTTTGAGCGCGACCTGCCTGCGGATCGGATGTTCCTGCTCCGCCAGATACACGACGCCGCAACCGCCTTGGCCCAAGACTTCGATCAGCCGGTAGGAACCGATTTTCGTGCCCGCGGGCGGAGCGGAGGCGCGGTCCAACGCGGCGGATTGCCACACGGCCGGATCCTCGGCGAGCGCGAGGCAATCGTCGGCGGTCAGCGAGAAGGCCGCGTCGCTTTCGGCGAACAAGCCCCCGGCCTTTTCGTGAGCAGCCAGCAGCCGTTCCACGCGGTTTCGCATCCCGGAATCGCCCGCGCAGGCGTCGTCGAGGAATGCACGCCGCGCCTCCGGCTCCTCGTGTTCGAGCGCGCCGCAGAAAAGTTCCTCGGCCCTGGCGGTGCGGAGAGGATCACGATCCATGGGGGTATTGTTCACTGCATGCGCGTTGAGACGCGGTTCTACGACACGGCCGGTTCAGGTTTCTTTCTGCAGCCGGAGAAACAGCCAAGTTCTGGCGCAGAGCCAGTGTCGGTTTACGGTGCGCTCCGAGATACCTAGGCTTTCCGCGACTTGGTTATTGGTCAGGCCCCCGAAGAATTTCATCACCACCACGCGTCCGCGCTCGGGATTTTCGATTTCCAACGCGTTCAACGCCTCGTGGATGAGGAGCAGTTTCTCGTCTGGCGCGGCTTTGGCCAAGTTGAGCTCGTCGAGCTCGACGCGCTGCTGCGCACCGCCGCCGCGTTTCAACCGAGACCGCTGGCGCGCCTTGTCGATCAAGATGCGGCGCATCGCCTGGGACGCCGCGCCGAAAAAATGGGCCCGGTTTTGCCAGGCCGGGCCTGCTTGGTCGCCGGGGCCGGAAAGCCGCAGCCAAGCCTCATGAACCAACGCGGTGGCCTGCAGCGTATGGCCGGCCGCTTCTCGCGCCATGCGTGAGGCGGCCATTCGACGCAACTCGTCGTATACGAGCGGCAGGAGCTTCGCGGAAGCGTGGGCGTCTCCGCGGCCTATCTCTTGCAGCACCAAGGTCAGGTCGCTCATGGCCCGAAAAGCAAACCGCCCCGACCCTCGATGCGCGAGCGGACAATGAGATTGCCCCGGAAAACCAGGGGACGCGCATCCGCGGCTGCCTCCCGCCGGTCCGAACCCCGCCGCGAATAGTGACGAAGCCGTTACCTTATTCGAACCGCGTCCGCTCTCAGGATCGGCCAAGACCGGGATGCGCAATCCCCGTCGCCTCATGCTCGCCTCCGCTTCTTCCCGCCACGTCGGTTCAGTTCGCATCCCCTGCGGCCTGTTGTCGGCCTCCGTGCTGTCGCTTCTGGCCGCGCGGAGCCACGCCGAGTCGTCGGTCACGTTCAAAAATCAGTCCTGGCAGGAGGACGACGAACGCATCCGCGTGGACGCCCAATACGCCCTGCTCGACGCGGAGCTAAGCCCCGACGCCCGCCTGAAGGTCATGGGCCTGATCGACACGATCGCGGGCGCCACCCCGACGGGCGAGAAGGCCGCTCCCGGCGCGCCTCCGCCCACCTCGGAAATGGAGGACGAGCGCAAGGCGTGGAACGCCGACTTCGCCTATCAGTTTCCGCGCGTGAACGTTTCGATCGGCCACGGCGTCAGCCGCGAGAGCGACTACGTCTCGCACGGTTACGCGCTCAACACGCTCACCGACTTTAACCAGAAAAACACCCTCCTGCGCGTCGGCTGGGGGCATACCGACGACCGCCTCATGCAGAAGTTCTGGTCGGAGGACCGCGAGAAGACCGGCGACGATTTTCTCCTCGGCGTCACCCAGCTCCTTTCGCCCGCCTTCGCCCTCACCGTCAACCTGGGCTACGGCCGCGCCGAGGGCTTCCTCAGCGATCCCTACAAGATCGTCTCGACCACCCGCCTCGCCCTCGATCCCGGCACCTATTACACGCCGCCCGAGAACCGCCCGCGCGAAAAGGACAAGGCGAGTCTGTTCGTCGGCGCCAACCGGCACTTCGAGCGACTCGACGCCGCCCTCGACGCATCGTATCGATTTTATCACGACAGCTTCGGAGTCGACAGCCACACCGTGGAGCTGAAGTGGCTCCAGCGGGCCGGCGCGCATCTCCTCGTCGAGCCCTCGATCCGCTACTATCGGCAAAGCGCGGCGGACTTTTATCACTACGACCTAGATGCGGCCGGCGTCGTCACCAACTACGATCCGCTCTTCGAGACCGGCACCGGCGAGGGGCCGTATTACTCGTCCGACCACCGCCTCTCCGAGATGGAAACGATCACCCTCGGCTTGAAGGTCTCCTGGATTTTCAACGCCCACTGCTCGGTCGACGTTTCCCTCGAGCGCTACCTCATGCAGGGGCTCGACGATGTCACGCCATCGGGCGTCTACAGCGACGCCAACATCATCACCTTCGGCCTGAAGCTCAGCCGCTGATCCGCCGCCCCGGCATTCCGCCCGCTCCTCGTCATGTGCGCCCTCTTGTCCGTCGCGCCTGTCCGTTCCGCCGCCGCCGCTTCCCCGCCCGCGAACGCGCCGTGCGCGGTGCGTCGCCACCGCTGGACGGCGTTGGGCACGACCTGCGAGATCCAGTTCGTCTGCGAAGATGACGGCCTCGCGCGCCGCTTCGAAACCGAGGCGGTCGCCTGGGTCGCGACCTTCGAGGCGCGTTACTCCCGTTTCCGCCCCGACAGCCTTGTCGGCCGCATCAACGCCGCCGCCGGCCGCGAATGGGTGGCGGTGGACGAGGAGATGGACGGCTTTCTCGATTTCTGCGGATCCCTCCACTTCCTCACCCAGGGCGCGCTCGACGCGACCGCCACGCCGGTGATGCGCCTCTGGGATTACAAGGCCGCGGTGCCACGCGTCCCCGCCGACGCCGAGATCGCCGCCGCCCTTCGCCTCGTCGGTTGGGGAAAAGTGCAACGCGAGCCCGGTCGCGTGCGCCTGCCCGAGCCCGGGATGGCCATCGACTTCGGCGGCTGGGGCAAGGAATACGCGGTCGACGCCGTCGCCGCGCTCGCCCGCTCCCTTGGGATCGCCCGCGCCTTGGTCGACTTCGGCCACGATCTTTTCGCCGTCGGCGCCGCTCCCGGAAAACCCGGCTGGCACATCGGCCTTGAAGATCCGGCCAACCCCGCCGGCCCGTGCCGCGGCAGCCTGGCCGCCGCCGACATCGGCGTCGCGAGCTCGGGAGACTACCTCCGAGGTTTCACCGTCGGCGGAAAGCGCTACGGTCACATCGTCGATCCGCGCACCGGCCGCCCTGTGTGCAACGGCTGCCGCCAAGTCACCGTCGTCGCGCCCACCTGCCTCCAGGCCGGCGCGCTCTCGACCGCGATTTTCATCCTGGGGCCCGACGCCGGTCTCGCCCTCGCCGGCCAGATCATGGGCGTCGAGGCCCGCGTCGTCGCAGATCGCGCCGTCCACCAGACCCGCGGCTTTTTTCGTTATGTCGTTTCCTGATCCCCTGTGCTTCGTCCGTCGCGCCGCCGTTTTGCTCCTCGGCGCGTCGATGCTCTTCACCGTCGCCCCGGCCGCTCGCGCGGAGGTCAAGGTTGGCGAGCCGTTTCCCGACCTCTCCGCCCACGCGCTCGAGGGGGCGCTTCCGCCCCGCGCCGGGCGGGTCGTCCTGGTGGACTTCTGGGCCACCTGGTGCGCCCCGTGCAAAGCCTCCTTCCCCGCCTACGACGCGCTCCACACCGAGTTCGCCGCGCGCGGCTTCACCGTCATCGGCGTCAGCGTGGACAAAAAGGCCGCGCCCTACGCCGAGTTCATCAAACGTTTCGCCCCCGCCTTCCCGACCGTGCGCGATGGCGAACAAAAGCTCGTCGCCGCGGTGCGTCCGCCCGCCATGCCCACCTGCTACCTGCTGGATCGCAAGGGCGTGCTCCGTCTCGTCCACCGCGGTTTTCACGGCGACGCCGACGCCGCGCTGCTTCGCGCCGAAATCCTGAAACTCCTCGACGAACAACCATGAACTCCCGCGCCCTCCGCGTCCCCGCCCTCCTGGTCTTCTGCGCGCTGGCCGGCGGCTGCTCCTCCGTCCGGCTCACCCGTGTGCAGCCGTGGGAACGCGCCGCCCTCGCCGATTACACGATGCAGCCCGAGCGCGATCCGCTCCAGGCCGCCATGAGCGAGCACATCTATTTTTCGCGCGAGGCCTCCTCCGGCGGCCGAGGCGTCGGCGGCAGCGGCTGCGGCTGCAACTGAGGTTTCCATCCCCGATGTATCTTCACACCCTGCTTTACCGGTTCCGCTGGCTGCACGCGCCTTCCGTGCTGCTCCTGCTCCTCCTGCAACGCATGCCCGTGCTGCGCGTGCTCGCCGGCGCCTCGCCCGGCTTCGGGCTCCAGTCCGGAGACCTGTTGAAATCCGCCTTCGCCCTAGCCGCCCTCGGCGCGGTCGACACCGTCGCGGGCGCCACCACCTTCAACGCCACCGTCGTCTCGCCCACGACCGTCACGCCGACCAGCGGCGGCCCGGGAGCCACATTCAACGCGAGCGGCAACGCCAACGCCGCCTTCAGCGTCGCGTTCAATGTCACCGGCGCCCCGGCCACCGCAAAATCCTGGAAAGTCACCGGCACCTTCCCGCCCGGCCTCACCGTCGCGGGCGGCACCGCGGTGGCCGGCGGGTTTCGGGTCAACGCGCTCAAAGTCACCATCTCCGGCAGGCCCACCGCCGCCGCCGTCCAGTCCCTTACCGTCACCGCCTACGATTCGCTCAACACGCCCTCCACCGCCAACCAGGCCAGCGTCACCTGCCGCATAACCGTCGTCGGCGCCAACGCCCCTCCGTCCTTCACCACCCATCCCGGATCGCAGGCCGTCACCTCCGGCGGCAACGTCACCTTCACCGCCGCCGTCACCGGCACGCCGACTCCGACGCTCCAGTGGTTCAAGGGCACCACGTCGCTCCCGGGAAAAACCACGGCCACGCTCGCGCTCACCGGTGTCACCGTCGCCGACGCGGGCGATTACAAGCTCGTCGCGACCAACTCATCCGCGCCCGCCGGCGTCTCGTCCAACGTCGCCACGCTCACGGTCAACACCGCGCCGGCCATCACCAGCGCAGCGTCCGCTCTGTTCCAGGCGCTTCAAACCGGCCAGACCTTCACCGTGACCGCGACGGGGAATCCGGCGCCGACCTTTTCCGCCACCGGTCTTCCCGCCTGGGCCGTGCTCGATCCCGCCACCGGTGTCATCAGCGGCACTCCCGCCACCGCCCAGGCCGGCACGACAACGGTCACGCTGACCGCGAGCAACGGCGTCGCGCCCGCCGCCAACCAGACCTTTTCGCTCTTGGTGAAAACCGCCGTGCGCCTCTGGCAGGAGGCCGGCTTCACCGCCGCAGAGCTCGCCGCTCCCGACGTTTCGGGCAACGCCGCCGTCCTCGCGCCCGACGGTCTGCCCAATCTGCTCCACTACGCGCTCGGCTACGGCCCGCGCGAGACCGTTCCCTCCTCCGCTCTCGCGTTCTCTAGGATCGGCGACGACTTGGCCCTTGTCTACGCCCGGCCGAGCACCCGGTTCGGCGTCGTTTACCACGTCGAAAGCTCCACGGACCTCATCACCTGGAGCACCACCGGCGTCACACACCAGTTGGTCTCCTCCTCGGGCGGCGTCGACACCTGGCGCGGCTCCGTGCCCGCCGGAGCGCCTCGGGTGTTTCTGCGCTTGAAGGTCGCCGAACAATAAGCCGCTCCGGTCGCTTCATCGGGGCGCGACCGCTTCGTCCAAATTCGGATCCGTCGTCGTCATGAATTTCTCGATACTGTTCCAGCGTCTCCGCTGGCTGCACGCGCCCGCGTTCCTGCTCGTGCTGCTTCTGCAACGCGCGCCCGTGCTGCGCCTGTTCGCCGGCGCCTCGCCCGACTTCGGCCTCCGGGCCGGCGACTTGTTGAAATCCGCCTTCGCCCTCGCCGCCCTCGGCGCGGTCGACACCGTCGCGGGCGCCACGAGTTTCAACTCGATTCCGGTTGCTCCGACCATCGCCAATCCGGACTCCACCGGCGTCGGCGGGACCTTCACCGTCTCGAGTCCGGTAGACGAATCCTTCGGCCTCTCTTTCACCGTCTCGGGTTCTCCCGCCCCGGTTCGTTCCTGGAAGGTCTCCGGCGGCCTGCCTCCCGGCGTCGGCGTCACCGGCGGTTCCGTCACCGCGTCGGGCATCGTCGCAAACGGCCTCAAGCTCACGCTCGACGGCAACCCCAACGTCCCCGGTTCATACACGCTCACGGTCGGCGCCTACGAAAATCTCAACGCCGGCGGACGCAGCGCCAGCGTCATCTGCCGCGTCACGATCAGCGGAGTCTCTTTGCCCGCCGCGCCGGTCTTCGCCACCGAGCCCGCATCCCGGACCGTCGCCGCCGGCTCCAACGTCACCTTCACCGCCGTCGTCGCCGGTTCTCCCGCGCCGACTCTGCAATGGTTCAAGGACGACGAGCCGCTGCCGGGCAAGACCGCCGCCACGCTGACCTTGGTCGCCGTCCAGCCCGCAGCCGCGGGCGGCTACCGCCTCGTCGCCACCAACGATTCCGCCCCCGGAGGCGTGTCGTCCGCGACCGCGACGCTCACGGTCAACCACGCCCCGATCATCGCCTCCTCGCCGCCCGCCGCGCTCACCGCCGGGCTCGGGGACACCGTCACGCTCTCCGTCGCCGCCACCGCGCAACCCTCCGCTTCCTACCAATGGCGCAAGGGCGCGGCCGCTCTGCCCGACCAGACCGGTCCCGACCTGACGCTGGGTCCGATCACCTTCGCGGACGACGGCACCTACTCGGTCGTCGTGTCCAACGCCGTCGGCTCGCGCACTCTTTCCACGCGGCTCTCCGTGATCGTGCCGCCGCCCGCCGATCTGGTCGACCCGGGCACGCTCAAGACCGGTTCCTCCGTCCGCTTCGATCTCGGCGGCGGCCGGCCGGTGCCGGAGGGGCTCGTCTACAAAGCGAAGGGTTTGCCCGCCGGTCTCACGCTCGATCCCGCCACCGGAATCATCACAGGCGTCATCAAGGCCCGCCCCGGCGCCGCCAAAGTCCTCACCTACGCCCAGGCCGGCGCGCTCAAGAGCGTGACCAAAACCGCCACGCTCCTCATCGGCGCCTTCCCGGCCTCGCTCGTCGGAAAATACGAGGCGCTGCTCGACGCCGCGGGCGAGACGCCGCTGCCCGCCGGCAAGCTCAGCCTTGCCGTTGCCGCCAACGGCGCCGTCACCGGCACGCTCCTCGCCGACGGCCTCGCGGGTCTGCCGGTGCGAGGTGGGCTCGTTCTGGCCGAAAGCCAGACCTCCGCCGCCGCCACGCTTTCCGTCGCCCGCGCCAAGCCGCTTCCGCCCTATACCCTCGTCCTCTCGGTTCATGACAACGCTCCCGCGCTCGCCGCCACGCTCTCGCTCGGAGCCGACATCCTTGGCGCCGCCACCGAAGGAGCCCGCCTTCTCGGCGCCGCGCCGGCCGGAGCGGTCGGCCCGCACACACTCCTGCTTTCCGCGCCGACCAACCTCGGTTCCGTCGCCGAGTTCCCTCTCGGCTTCGGCCACGCCACCGCGACGCTCAACGCGAAGGGCGTGCTCACGCTTTCGGGCAAGCACGCCGACGGCGCGAGATTCACCGCCTCGCTGCCTCTCGGCGCCGACCGCGTGGCCCGGCTTTATTCCAAGCCCTATGCGCTCGTCGGCGGCTACCTCGCCGGGCCGCTGCCCTTCACGCCGCGCGCCGACAACCCCGATCGCTGGCGCGTCACCGCGTCCGCAGGTTCCGAACTCTACTGGCGCAAGCCCGACCCCGTCGCCGCCACGGCCAACTACGCCGACGGCTTTGGCCCTCTCGCGCTCACCGCCCGCATCGAGCCTTGGACAAAACCTGCCGCCGCCGCGCCGCTGCCTCCGCTCCTCGGGCTGCCTCCCTCCGGCGACCTCGCCCTGGAAATTGCCGCCACCGGCGTGGCCAACACCGAAGACGGTCCCCACGGCCTGCCCGTCGCGCTGCATTTCGACCCGATAAAAAACCTCTTCGCCGTCGTCGGCGCCAACCCCGCGGTCTTCACCGCGAAACTCGCCCCCGCCACCGGCGCGCTTGGCGGCGGGTTCATTCTGAAAACCATCCCGCCTCTTGCCCCGCGAAAAGTGACCTTCGCCGGCGTGGCCATCCAACACGCACCCGACGACGGGCCCGGCCCCGTCGCCGGCGGTTTTTTCCTTCTCCCCGCTGCAGCCGCGGGCGGCCCCGTCTTCTCCGGTCGGGTCGTCCTCTCCGTCGCTCCCTGAAGTTTTCCGCGCCCATGCTCGTCCGTCCCTTTCGCTTGCTCCTGCTCCTCGCCCTCTGCGCGCTCCCCGTTGCCTTGCGCGCGCAGGTGAAAGCCTCGCTTGTCGCGCTCAAGTCCACATTCCCCGCCTCCGCGTCCGAGGTTGTCGTGGGCCTCCGGCTGGAGCACGAGCCGCACTGGCACACCTACTGGCTTCAGCCCGGCACCGGGCTGCCCACCAGCCTCGCCTGGCAACTCCCCCCCGGCTGGAGCGCCGGTCCGATCCGCTGGCCCGCACCCCATCGCGTCTACGACACCGCGGGCAATCTCGCCGGCAACGGCTACGACGGGGTCGTCACCCTGCCTGTCACGCTTACTCCGCCGCGCGACCTCGCATCCGGCGTGCCTGTCACGCTGCGCGCCAAGGCCGAGTGGCTCATGTGCAAGGACGTCTGCATCCCCGGCTCCGCCGACTTGAGCATCAGCCTCATGCCCACGGCCCCCGGGGCGATCACTCCGGCCAACGTCACCGACTCCGCCGAAGGCGAAGCGCTCCTCGCCACGCTCGAATCGCTGCCAAAGCCGCTCCCCGCCGAGCTCGTGGTGAAGCTCACGCGGACCGACCCTGCCGCGAAGCTCGTTCAATTTAAGGTCTCAGGTCTCCGCCCTCAGCCTTCGGGCGAGCCTTGGTATTTCGACGCCGACGCCGCCATTGCCTACGACCGGCCTCAGATGCTCGTGTCCGGTTCGTCCGTCGGCCGGCTCGTCATCGACCTTCCGGTCTCCGACTACGCCGAGCCTTTCCCCGCGCGTCTCCGCGGCTTGCTCACCTTCGCCGGCGGCCCCGCCTACGAGCTCGATCTTCCCATCGCGCCCGCGACCGCCGCGTCCGCCGCCCCGGCGAACTCCGCCCCATCCCTGGGCGGCATTCTCGCCTTGGCGTTCGTCGGCGGGCTCATCCTGAACCTCATGCCCTGCGTCTTCCCCGTGCTCGGACTGAAGGTCATGGGCTTCGTGCAACAGTCCGGACATGATCGCAAAAAGATCACCGCGCACGGTCTCGTGTTCACCGGCGGCGTGTTGCTCTCGTTCTGGTTGCTCGCCGGCGTGCTCGCCGTTCTCCGCGCCGGCGGCTCGCAGCTTGGCTGGGGATTCCAGCTCCAGGAGCCGGCCTTCGTCTTTGCGATGGCCGCGGTCCTCCTCGCCTTCGCGCTCAACATGTCGGGCGTATTTGAGTTCGCCCTCCGCGCCACCGCCGTCGGCGGCTCGCTCCAGCAAAAGCAGGGCTACGCCGGCTCCTTCTTCACCGGCGTGCTCGCCACCGTCGTCGCCACCCCGTGCAGCGCGCCCTTCCTCGCCCCCGCCCTCGGCGCCGCGCTCGCCCTCCCGGTCGCCGCGAGCTTCGCCGTCTTCACCGCCGTCGGCTTCGGCCTCGCCACGCCCTACCTCGCGCTCGCCGCGTTCCCCGCCGCGGTCCGGGCCCTGCCGCGACCCGGCGCCTGGATGGAGACCTTCAAGCAAGGCATGGCCTTTCTCCTCTACGCCACCGTCGCGCTGATGATCTGGATTCTCGCCGGGCAGGTTTCCCCCGAGGCGCTCCTCTCCGCGCTTCTCGCGCTCTCCGGTCTCGCGTTCGGGCTCTGGATCTACGGCCGGGCCACCGCGCCCGGGGCGAGAAAACCCCGCCGCGTCGCCCTTGCGCTCTCGCTCCTCTCCATCGTCGGCGCGCTCTTTGCCGGCTGGCCGCGCGCCGCCGCGCCCGGCGAGATCGTTTGGGAGCCGTGGAGCGCCGAGCGCGTCGCCGAGCTCCGGAAAGAAGGCCGCCCCATCTACGTCGATTTCACCGCCCGCTGGTGCTTCACCTGCCAGACCAACAAGAAGGCCGTCTTCCACGGCCCCGGCTCCGGCGAGGTTTTGAAGACCTTCCGTGACAGAAAGGTCGCCGCCCTCCGCGCCGACTGGACCAACCGCGATCCGAAGATCACCGCCGAGCTCGCCCGCTGGAAACGCGCCGCCGTGCCGTTCAACCTCGTCTACCTGCCCGCGTCGCCCGAACCCGCGCTCCTCCCCGAATTGCTCACGCCGTCTGTCGTGCTCGGGGAGCTGGTTCGCTAAGCACTCAGGCCGGAGCGATCTCGTGGCGTCCGTGGTCGCCGGGTTTCTTCACTTTGAACCAGATCGCGTAGAGGGCGGGAAGGAACAGGAGCGTGAGCACCGTGCCTGCGCCGACGCCGCCGATAAGCACGTAAGCCAGGGCGCCCCAGAACGACGAATGGGTGAGGGGAATAAAGGCCAGCATCGCGGCGACGGCCGTAAGCACCACCGGGCGGGCGCGCCGCACCGTGGATTCGATGATCGCCTCGTAGTCGGAAAGACCGGCCGCCTTGTCGCGCTGGATCTGGTCGACCAGGATCAGCGTATTGCGAATCAGGATACCCGAGAGACCGATGAGCCCGAGGATCGCGTTGAATCCGAAAGGCTGGTTGAAAAGAATCAAGGTCGGCACGGCGCCCACCAATCCCAGGGGACCGGTGGCGAATACCATGAACATGGCCGAAAACGAGCGGACCTGAAACATGATCAACGCCAGCGTCGAGATGATCATCACGGGGAAGAGCAGCGCGAGGGCCTTGTTGGCTTTCGCGCTTTCTTCGACGGAGCCGCCCGTGTCGATCCGGTAGCCGTCGGGCAGACCGGCCTTGATCGCCGCGAGTTGGGGCAAAATCTCGGCCGTGACGTCCGGCGGCTGGACTCCCTCGACCACGTCGCCTTGGACGGCGATGTAGAGCTCCCGATCATAACGCTTCAACACGGCGTCTTCCATCCGCGTCTCGATTCGGGCGATCTGCCGGAGCGGAAACGAGCGCCCCTGATCGTTGCGAACGATCAAATCCCCGATCGCGTCGAGGCCGTCCCGCTCAAGCTTCGGACTTCTGACCTGGACGTCGACGGTGCGGTCTCCGCTCCGCACCTGGGACACGGTTGCGCCCTGGAGTATCGCCTGGAGCTGGAGCGCCGCATCCTGCGGATTGAGTCCGACCAGGTGCAGGCGCGCCTCGTCAAAGGCCAGATGCAGCACGGGTGTCTTTTCGCCCCAGTCCAGATGCGCGTCTCGGAGCCGCGGGTTTTTCTCCATGACCAGCCGGACATCATTCGCGATCCGACGGATTTCATTCAGATCGCCGCCGGTCACCCGGAAAAGGACGGGATAAGGCACCGGCGGCCCGAACAGAAACTGCGTCACGCGC
This sequence comes from uncultured Verrucomicrobiota bacterium, assembly GCA_946482165.1. The sequence continues at coordinate 14,141 of CAMLQS010000065.1, forward strand.
ACGCGCGCCTCGGGGAAGCGTCCCTCCGCCACCAAATCGCGGATTTTGGTTTTCAACGCGTCTCGCTCGCGGGGGTTCGCCGTTCGAATGACCACTTGGGCAAAGGCGGGGTTGGGCAGCTCGGAATTGAGCGAAAAGAAAAAGCGCGGCGCGCCTTGCCCGATGTAGCTCGTGACCTGCTTCGCTTCGGGCAAGGCCAGCATGGCTTGCTCGATGCGATGAACCGTCTTCTCGGTCGCGGAGAACGCGGACCCGGCGGGAAGATTGATCTCGAGCGTCAGCTCCACGCGGTCCGAGTTGGGGAAGAACTGCTTCTTCACCAGCGCCATCCCCAGAACGGACAGAACAAACAACCCCGCGGTGCCTCCCAGCGTCAGCCATTTGCGATCCACGCACGTGCGGATCAGGCGGCGGAAGCGCTCGTAGTTTTTCGTGTCGTAGATCGAATGGTGGTCGTCCGCTTTCCTCGGGATGTCCGGCAGAAGCTTCACGCCCATGTAAGGCGTGAAAAATACGGCCACGAACCAGGATACGATGAGCGAAAAGGCGACGATCCAGAAAATGTTTCCGGCGTATTCGCCGGCGGTGGAACGAGCGAATCCCACCGGCAGGAAGCCGACGATCGTCACCAAGGTCCCGGTGAGCATGGGCGCCGCCGTCGAAGTCCAGGCGTAGCCCGCCGCCTTCACGCGATCCCAGCCTTCCTCCATTTTCACGACCATGGTCTCGATCGCGATGATCGCGTCGTCCACCAGCAGTCCGAGGGAGAGAATGAGGGCGCCCAAGGTGATGCGGTCGAAGTCCCGGCCGGTCACGAGCATGATCAGGAACACGGCGGCGAGCGTGAGCGGAACGGCCGCGGCCACGACGACGCCGACGCGAAAGCCGAGGGTCAGCAGGCTGACGAGAATCACCACTCCCAGCGCGGTGAAGAACTTCACCATGAATTCCCCGATCGACTCCTTGATGACCGCGGCTTGGTCGGAAATCTGCGTGAGCGAGATGCCTGCGGGGAGCTCCGCCTGGAGGCGACGCACTTCAGCCGCGAGGTCTTCGCCGAGGGTGAGGCCGTTGTAGCGTTTGTGCATCACCACGCCCAGGACCAGCGCGGGCTCGCCGCCGTTGCGGATCAAGTAGCCGGGCGGATCTTCGTAACCTTTTCTGACTTCGGCCACGTCTCCGACGGTCAACGTCTTGCCGGGGACCGAAAGAGGGATTGATCGGACCGATTCGAGATCCGTGATCGCGCCGTCGACCCGAAGATAGACGCGAGGTCCGGCGGTTTCGACGAAACCGGACGGCGTGACGTCGTTATGGCGCGCGATGGCGCCGAACAAGGACTGGGCGCCCAGGCCCAGCGTCGCGAGTCGTTGATACGAGACTTCGACGAAGATCTTTTGGTCCGGCTCGCCCAGGATCTTCACCTTTTGGACGCCCGGCACACGAGTCAGCCGCTGCCGAAGTCGTTCCGCGTCTTGCGCCAGGTCGCGGTGCGGAAGATCGGCGGCCTTGAGCGCGTAGAGGGAGAAATAGACGTCGGTGTATTCGTCATTGAATACGGGACCGAGCACGCCGCGGGGCAGGAGACGCGCCTCGTCGCCGAGTTTTTTTCGGACCTGGTAAAACTCCGCGGGCACCTCGTCGGGCGGCGTGTTGTCCTTCAGGTAGACCTTCATCGTCATCAGCCCGGGACGCGAGGTGGTCTCCGCGCGATCATAGTGCTCGAGTTCCTGAAGGCGTTTTTCGAGTCGGTCCGCGACCTGGTTTTGCATCTCCTCCGCGGTGGCACCCGGCCAGATGGCGGTCACGGTCATGATCTTCACCACGAAGGTCGGGTCCTCGGCGCGCCCGAGCTTGCCGAACGCGAGCAGGCCGGCGCCCGCGATCGCGATGAGGAGAAACAGGGTGATGGCGCGTTCTTTGACCGCGAAAGCCGAAAGATTGAAACGGTTCATTTGCCGTCCTTCGCGAAGGGTTTTTCCAGGCGCACGACCTGGCCGGAATTCAGAAGCTGGGCGCCGAGGGCAACCACGAGATCGCCTTGCCGGAGCCCCTGGCCGATCAACGCGGTTTCGGCTCCGAGCCGGGCGATGGAGACGGCGCGCCTTTGCAGGGACGACGTGCGCGGATCGACGATCCACACCGCGGCGCCCTCGCCGCGGTCGATCAAGCCGCCCAGCGGAATTTCCGCCATCGGCTGCGCCGTCTCTCGCGTCGCGGACACGCGCACGGTGACGGTGGCGCCCAGGGGAAAGCCGGCGGGATCGCCTGCGAGAACGTAGCGGGCTTGATAAGTGCGCGCGACGGGGTCCGCGACGCCGGAGACTTCGCGCAAGGTCGCGGGCACCGTTTCCGCCGGGTCGAGGTAGAGCCGCGCCGAGGCGGCACGATCGCGGATCTCCGCCAACGAGCTTTCGGGAATATCGACCGCGGCTTCCCGGGCGCCGTCCTTGGCCAGCACGATCACGGCTTGCCCGGCCGAGACCACCTGGCCCGGCTCGGCCAGCGTGGACATGACGACGCCGTCGGAGTCGGCACACAGCGTCGTGTAGCCGGCCTGATTGGCGATTTGATCCACCTGCGCCTCGGCGGAGCGTTGTCGGGCGGCGCCGCTTTCGGCCGCGGCGGTCGCCTTTTCCAAAAGGTCCCGCGACTCGGCGCCTTTCTCCACGAGACCGCGGACGCGCGTTTGTTCCAGGCTGGCCTGCGTGGCGACGGCGCGCGCGGCGTCGACCGAGGCGCGCGCGGACTGCAGCGCGAGTTGGTAGTCGACAGGATCGAGCTTCAGCAAGGGCTGGTCCTTTTTGACCGTGTCGCCGGCGTTCACCAAGCGCTCGGCGATCTTTCCCGCGACACGAAAGCCGAGACTGCTCTCGGTGCGCGCCCGGACGACTCCGGTAAAATGCATCGTCTCTCCGGCCGCGTGGTGGGCGGCGTCGATTTCAACCACCCTTACCACGCTGGGCGCGCTGACGGTGGCGGTCGCGTCGCCTCGGCCGCAGCCGGACAACGCGATGCTCCCGACGAAGCCGAAAGCGATCAGAACGCCACCATGAACCCGCCAGGCTCGGCCGAGTCGGCTCGTCGAGGCGTGATCGGATTCGGGGACGCGGGAATCGGTGCGGATGTTCATGGCGGCGATTTTTTTGAAGGTGCTTCCGGCGCTTCCGTTCACGCATTCATCGTTCGCGACATCATCGCTTGGTGCAGGCGGCGCGGCGTGGCCCAGGTGAAGATCGCCACCAGCTTGTTGGAGAAGCCCGGCACGACGCTCATGCGGCCCGCCTGCAACGCACGAATGCCGGCGCGCACGACGGGGGCGGGCTTCATCATCAAAAGCTTCAGGGTGGTCGTGAGCTTTTGCCGCGCCGCGGTGGCGAAGCCGGTGTCCGACATACCCGGGCAGAGCGTGGTGACCGTGATGCCGTCGCGCTTGAGCTCGCGGTGGAGCGCCTCGCCCAGGCGCAACACGTAGGCCTTGGCGGCGGAATAGACGGCGAAGTTTTCCACGCCCTGGTAGGCCAGCAGGCTCGCGACGAGCAGGATCTTGCCGCGTCGGCGGTCGCGCATGTCTCGCGCAAAGAGGTGGGTCACCGCGGTGAGGCCCGCGATATCCAGCTGCACCATCGCCAGGGCGGCGTCGAGCGGGGCGTCGGCGAAGGGGCCCTGAAGGCCATGTCCGGCGTTGTTGATCAGGATATCGATAGCAACGCCGCGGTCGCGAAGCCGCCCGTGCAATCGCACGACCGCGGCGATATCTGTGAGATCAACCTGCTCCACCAAGACTTCGCAGCCGTGCCGCCGACGAAGGCTCTCGGCCAGGGCTTGCAGCCGGTCGAGCCGGCGCGCGACCAGCACCAAATCATGGCCTTGTTCGGCGTATTGGCGGGCGAATTCCTCGCCGAAGCCGCTCGATGCGCCCGTGATAAGCACCCACGATTTGGCGACCTCATTTGGGTTTGGCTTTTTGCCGGGCCGGCTCGCCGGGTGGAGATCGCCGGCGAGGCGAGAGTGAGCGCGGGCGCTTTGACT
>CAMLQS010000066.1 GCA_946482165.1 uncultured Verrucomicrobiota bacterium
GACTTGCCCGAGCCGGTGGGGCCGCAGTGCAGGATCATGCCGTAGGGCTGGCGGATGCACTCGCGGTATTTGGCGAGGTTCTCATCCGAGAAGCCGAGGGCGGGCAGCGGCAGGGTGGACTTCTGTTTGTCGAGGATGCGCATCACGACTTTTTCGCCGTGGTTCATCGGGCCGGTGGCGACGCGCAGGTCGATATCGATGTTTTTCTTGGTGTATTTCTTGAAGACGATGCGGCCGTCCTGGGGCAGGCGGCGCTCGGAGATGTCGAGGTTGCACATGATCTTCAGGCGCGAGATCAGCGCGCCGGTGACCTGCTTGGGGAGACGAAGCTTCTCCTGGCAAAGGCCGTCGATGCGGTAGCGCACCATGAGGTCCTTCTCCTGGGGCTCGATGTGGATGTCGGACGCGCCGGAGATGTAGGCGTCCTCGATGATGCGATTGGCGAGCTGGATGACGGGCGCGGAGTCCTCGCTCTCAAAATCCTCGGGTTTCGCGTCGCCGGAGGCGGATTCGCCATAGGCGTTGCTGATCGCCTCGGTGACGGAGCCGAGGTCGACGTCGGATTCGCCGGCGCCGGCCTTTGATTCCTTGAAGAACTTTTTGAGCAGGGTCTCGAGGAACGAGGCGGAGATGACGCTGATCTCGTCGATGATGAGTTCGGTCGCCTGCTGGAAGGCCTCGCGTTTGGCGAAGTCGAGGGGATTGCCCATCAGCACGGCCACGCGGTCGTGCTCGATGCGGCGGTAGGGAAAGACTCCCTCGCGGCGAATGACCGCGTCGCCGACGATCTCGATGAGTTTTTCATCCACCTCGCCGAGTTGATCGACGGAGGTGATGAGCGGGTGATCCGTGAGGCGCGCGACGAATTTGGCGGTGTCGTCGGGGCCGAGCTGATACTTCGAATCCAGCATGCGCTGGATGAGCGTGGCGGAATATTCGGCGACCTCCTGAAGCAGGCCGAGATCGGGCTTGGTGAACTCTCCGCGCGTGCCGGCGGAGAGCTCTTTGTTGAGGACCTGGATCGCGCCGATGATGGTCGCCCCCGCCTTCAACGGAACGGTGAGCATGGAGCGGACGTCGAAGCCGGTGGTGCCCGACATCGAGTTCATGAACGGCGCCTGGCTCTCGCTGTTTTTGAAGAATACCGGATTGCCGTCCGCGATGACCTTTCCGACCACGCCCTTGCCGAGCGGAAGCTTCACTTGAAGGAGCTTTTCGGCGGTGGCCTTGAACGTGGCCTCGGCTTTCTTGTCCGCGCCCCAGAGGGTGGGGGAGTAGTATACCTGCTTGAAGGCGATGTCGTTGCCCTCGACGAGATACAAGGTCATCGACTGCGCCTGCAGCGCCTCGACGACTTTCGAGGCGGTGAGTTCGATGACATGCGCGACGTCTTCGCGGCTGGGCTGCGGCTTGGAGATGACCTTGATTAGCAGCGAGCGACGGAGCGTGTTGACGAGGGCGGGCGTGGCCATGTTGGGGGATAAAAGGGCGAAGGGAGAGGCGCGCAAACGCGAGGTTGTGTCCGCGACTCCGACCCGCAACGACAAAGCCGATGTCGGCGCTGTGGGCTAAATTGCGAAAATTTTGGAAAGCGGCGGTCCCCGCCCGCGTGCAATCGGCCGCACGCGGGGCAAGCCGCAATTCCGAGCTGGGCGTCGCGGGCGAACGCGCGGCGGAGGCGCATCTGCGCGCCAACGGGCTGCGCGTGCTTGCGCGCAACTGGCGCAATCCCGCCGACGAGCGCGAAGAGATCGACCTGGTTTGCGAACAGCCGCCGGGCCCCGGCGATGGCGCGGCGATCTTGGTTTTCGTCGAGGTGAAGGCCCGCGCCGCCGGCGCGCGGGTGGCCGGCTATCATGCGGTGAACAAACGCAAAAAGGCGGTGTTGCTCCGCGCCTGCCGCGCTTATCTGGCGCGGCTGCGGCCTCCGCCGCGCCACGTGCGCTTTGACATCGTCGAGGTAACGCACGGGGCGGACGAGGCGGGCATCCGCGCGATGGAGGCGATGAAGCTCGACCCGGGCGTCGCCTCGATTCGCGAAGGGCGGCAGGTCTGGCATTATCGCGACGTGCCGCTTTTCCCCGACCGCACATCGCACAATCACGACCGGCATTGGTGAGCGGTCTCCGTCGTTGCGCACCCGGCGGCGATGACCCCGCCTAATCGGTTTCATGCTGATTATTCACCGCATTAGCCTTGCGGGGGCAGGCCACCCGACGCGTAGTTTCGGCCAATTTCCGCCATGTCCGAAGCGCCTCGTCATCCCTTCCTCCAAGGTCTCAGCAAGCACCGCGGCACGCCGCCCACGGTGATCGTGATTTTCGGCGCCTCCGGCGACCTCACGGCGCGGAAACTTATTCCGGCGATCTACAATCTCGCCTTCGACCACCTGCTTCCCGCCGATTTTTTCCTCGTCGGCTACGGCCGGAAGGCGATCCCGGACGACGAGTTTCGCGGCATCGCCGCCGGAGCGATCAAGGAGTTCTCCCGCCGCGAGCTCAATCAGGACGTCTGGAGCCACGTCGCCTCGAACACCACCTACGTTGCCGGCGGCTACGACGAGGCGGAGGCTTTCAAGCGGCTCGCGGACCATATCGACGGCATCGAGAAAAAACTGGGCCGCGATCTCCAGGTCCTTTTCTACATCTCCACGCCGCCGTCCGTTTTCGCGCCGATCCTGCGCAATCTGGGCGCGTCCGGCCTGGCCGCCCGCCGCCTCGGCACCGCGCTTCACACGAAGGTCATCATCGAGAAACCCTTCGGAAAGGACCTCGAGTCCGCCGTCGCCCTCAACGGCGTCATCCGCGAGGTGCTCGAGGAGCATCAAGTGTATCGGATCGACCACTACCTCGGCAAGGAGACGGTGCAGGATCTTCTCGTCCAGCGCTTCTCCAATTCGATCTTCGAGCCGCTCTGGAACCGCAACTACATCGACCACGTGCAGATCACCGTGTCCGAGGAGGTCGGCGTCGGCACCCGCGGCGGCTATTATGATCAGAGCGGCGCCCTGCGCGACATGATCCAGAACCACACGATGCAGCTCGTGGCGCTGACCGCGATGGAGCCGCCCGTGTCGCTCGACGCCGAGGCGGTGCGCAACGAAAAGGTGAAGGTCCTGAAGGCCATCCAGCCCCTCAACCTCGGGCCCGGCGGCGACGTCGCCCGAGCCCAATACGGCTCCGGCATGATCGGCGGCAAATCCGCCAAGGGCTACCTCGAGGAGCAGGACATCCCGCAGACCTCCGCCACCGAGACCTACGCCGCCGTCCGCCTCTCGATCAACAACTGGCGCTGGCAGGGCGTTCCCTTCTACCTGCGTTCCGGCAAGCGCATGGCCCGCCGCGTGACCGAAATCGCGGTGCAGTTCAAGCGCCCGCCCGGCACGCTTTTCGCGGGCAGCGATCGCTTCGATCTCGCGCCAAACACCCTCGCTTTCCAGATCCAGCCCGACGAGGGCCTCTCGCTCATCCTTAACGGCAAGGTGCCGGGCCTCGAGACCCGCACTCAGCCGGTGAAGATGAACTTCCGCTATTCCGCGACGTTCGGTTCCAACACGCCCGAGGCCTACGAGCGCCTCGTCCTCGACGCGATGATCGGCGACGGCACGCTCTTCATCCGCGGCGACGAAGCGGAGACCTCGTGGCAACTCTACACCCCGGTCCTCAAGGCTTGGGCGGCGGCCGGCCGCGAGGGCATGGACAGCTACATCGCCGGCGGGTGGGGCCCGGCCAACGCCGACGCGCTCCTCGCCAAAAACAACCACGTCTGGCGCCAACCCTGACGCGGCGCCCGCCGCGTAATGACCAATGCCCAATGACGAATGTCGAATAAGGCGGCGCCCCGTTCGTGTTGCGCAGTTCGTCACCACCCTAGGTTTGCCATTGGTCATTCGGCATTAGTCATTCGTCATTTCCCTGTTCATGTCTTCCATTTTCGACGCCCTGCCCGGCCAGGAGACTCCGGTCGGAGCCATCTCAAAAAATCTCGCCCGCATGTGGGCGAATGATGAGCGCGCTTCCGCCAAGCCCGGCGAGGATTCCAAGGCCACGCAGGTCAACTTCGTCCTGCACCTCGGTCTCCACACCACTCCCTCGGATGCCATCTCGCAGTTTCAGACCGCGGTGCGTTTTTCCAAGCGCTACCCTTGCCGCGTCGTCGTGCTCTGCCCGACCCGCGAGGAAGAAGTGAAGGAGCCGACGATTCGCGCCAAGATCTTCGGCGAATGCCACCCGGGCAAAACCCGCGGCGACCTGCGCTGCTGCGAGTTCGTCATTCTGAACTATCCTACGGCCGCGCGCGTGTTTCTCGAGAACCAGGTTTCCACCTGCCTCTCGACCGATCTGCCGCTTTATTATTGGGCGCACAACTTCGCCTCCTCCGCGAAGCTCGGCGCCTACCAGTATCTCCTAAAGAAGGCCAAGCGCGTGCTCATTGATCGCTCGCTTGTGCCGCCCGAGGACCAGGGCGAAGTCGCCTGGCCGCGGCCGGAGAATGTGCGCGACCTCGTGGAGGCGCGTCTGCTGCCCGTGCGCCAGACCATCGGTCAATTTCTCAGCGCGCATACGCCCGCCGCGCTTGCGGATGGTCTGTCCGATGTGGTGGTGCGTCACGGATCCGCCCGCCGCGCCGAGGCTGGCGTCCTTGCCGAATGGTCGCGCGCCCGCCTCGTGGCCTGCGGCGCGACGACTTCTCTGGGCGCCAAAGTCGAAGCCGACGCCGCCGCGCCGGCCGACTTGATCGACGTGGTCTTCAACTACGCGAACACGCAAAGCGTGCGTTTCCAAGGCGACCTTGCGAAAGGCCGGGCCCAGCTCTGCGCCCGTATCGGAGGTTCCTGCACCGAGCTTTCCACCGCCATCAGCCTGCTCAGTTCCGAAGCCGCGCTCGCCGAGGCGATGTTCTTCTGAGCGTGGCGCGGCGAGCGTCGCGGCTGCAAGAGAACGGACATGTTGGGGTTGTCTTCGGATAGGATAGTCCGGTGCTTCTGCCCGCGCCCTGCGGGTTGTGACAGTGCCTAGGGTGTGGCGGCGGGAGTCGGGGTTCCGGGAGCGGTTTCCACTCCCATCGCCTTCTCGATGGCCTTTTGCTGACGCGCCGAGAGCTCGTCGATGCGCGCGAGGTGCTTGTTATAGGACTCGGCGTGCGCATCATCCTGAAAAGTGACCTGGCCATCGGCGACCGACCATTTCCCCATCTGGTCTTTCAGCAAGGCGTAGACGGAGCGCACCTCATCATAGACGTTGGCGTCCAAAGTGCGCACGGCCTTCTGCGCTCCGATGCGCCGACCATTCGACTTGCGATATCCATCGAGAAAGGCGGCACGGTCGCGCAGGGAGAGTTTGCTCTCCTTTAATGTTTTTTCGACTTCAGCTTCCAAGCCGGAGATTCGTTTCGCGAGATTCGCGTTGAACGCGATCAGTTCGTCCACGCTTTTAAGGCGTCGATCGATTTCCTCGGTGGTGGTGGCGCTCGGATAGTCGAAAACGCGGGCCTCCACCCGGCTCTGGACGAGTTGGGTGTAGCGCATGCCGTCCTCCATGACGGGATTGAGGATTTTCATGGCGATTTGCAGCGCCGGGCGCGTTTGATCGCTCACCTGCCCAAGGGTCTGATCGAGCAAGGTCTTCATTTCCGTCTGAAGCGCGTGAACGCGCTCCATATCCGCGTCTGCGGCGGCCATCGCGGCTTGAATGCGGGCCGCGTCTTTCTTGAACGCGGCGATGATTTCCTCGTCCGTGGCGGCGAAGGCTGAAGGAGCGGCAAGAAGCGCGGCTAAAAAGAGGCTTCGCAGGCTGCGTCTGGCGAGAGCGCCGGTATCTTTCATTCCAAAAAGGTCGCCCACGGCGGATTGGAATTACAAGAACAGTTAAGGCTGAGCGTTGGTCCAGACGCGTCGCCGGGGCGACCGAACGGGATGCCTGGTCAACAAGCGCAACGGCGCAACGGCTGTGTCAGCGGGCTTATCCGGCGTTGTTTTGTAGGCGTATGCCGACCCTGGAGACGGCAGTCGGATCGGGTCCTCTCGCACAAGCTGTTGGCCGCCTGCCGCCGCGTCATCCGCTCCATGCACCCGCCGGGTGCAAGCGTTCGTTCCGAGACGTGCCTGACCGTCAACGGGAGGACGGAACTCAGGAAAAGAAAAAGCCCCGGACCAGAATGTCCGGGGCTTGCCTAAATTTTTGAGAAACGGGGCTCAGCGGCCGCCGGGATTTCCCATGCCGCCCATTCCGGGAATGCCGCCTTCCCAGCTCGCCGGGCGGCTCCAAGGAATCGACGAATCCTCGGGCTGCTTGGTGGCGCAGCCGGTGGCGAGGAGCGCGAAGGTGGCGCCTAGGACGGGCAGGAGAAGTCGACGGAGCATGGAGATTTGGAACGGGGCTCGGGACTGGCTTAGTTCCGATAGGCGGCGGTGTCGCCGGCCTTCAGCGCGCTCTTGATGGAGCCGGGCACGACTTGGGCGATGGAGAAGGACTCCTTCACGTCGGAGATCACGGACTCGGCGATCTGGTCTTCGCCGCGCTTGATGATGAAGCGGTTGCCGACCGTGATGCCGTCGGCGGTGCCGAGGTCGAGGACCACAAACGCGTTCTTCACACCGACCTGGGCCACGCGAGCGGCGGCGGTGCGCTCGCTGAGGGCGGGCTTGGCGGGGGCGGCGTCGGGCGTGATGGCGGCGGCATCCGTGGCGGGGGAGGGAGGCGGGAGGCCTTGAAGTTCGGCGAGACGGGTTTCGAGGCCGGAGATGGTCTTGCGAGCCATTTCGAGCTCTTCGGGGCTGCCGACTTGGGCGGCAAGGCGGGTTTGGACGAGCTCGCGGCGGAGGGCGTCGAGATCCGAGTTGAGCTTCTGTTCGGCCTCGTCCTTGGCCGCGAGGCTGCGTTTGGCGGCGTCGAGCTCGCGGGCAGTCTGGACGTTGCGGGCCTCGGCGGCGGTGAGGTTGCGCTTGGCGTCGCCGAGAGCGGCGTCGGTCTCGGCGAGCTTCGAGTTGGTCTTCTCCAACGTTTCGTTGGTCTCGCTGAGGTTGCTCTGGAGCGAGGAGGCGCGGGCCTGTTCGGTCGAAAGCTGGGACTGGAGCTCCTTCTTGGTATTGCCGATCTCCCACCAGAAGTAGCCGGAGGCGGCCGAACCGAGTAGTGCAAGAATGCAGAGAACGAGGGTAAGAGCTTTCATTAGGGGAGATGTAAGCCCGAGAACCTGCTAGCGGGCAGGGGGCTTGGAAAGGAGAAAGTGTTCGTCAAAAGCCTCCGCCGCACGGGCGAAGCGGAGAGGAGGAGAGGATGCGTAGCTTCAGGCAAAATGCGCCCGGGAAAGACCCGGGCGCGGAGGTCGGTATTTGTCTTAGGCCTGGTAGGCGTAGGTGCTGGCGAACCAAGGAGTGGCGACCTGCTTCTTCAACGCGCCGTTGGCGGCGAGGTGTTCGAGAATCTTGTAGGCGAGCTCGGCGTCGCCGCCGGCGGCTTGGGCGGCGGCCTCGGCGGTGAATGCCGTGCCGGGAGCGGCTTTCAGCGCGGCGACCAGCTTGCCTTGAAGGGCGATGACGCCGGTCGCGGCCTTCTTGCCGGCTTCGACGCCGGGCTGGTGGTAGGCGTTGATGCCGACGAGGGTGGCGTAGAAGCCGACCGCCCGTTCGTAGAGCGCGATCATGAGGCCGAGCGTGCGGGCGTTGAGCTCGTCAACCGTCACGGTGACGGAGTGGCGGTCCTTTTCGCTGAGGGCGTCGCGGGTGCCGAGGTAGAAGCCGAGGAGGTAGTCGCCGGTGGTGACGCCGGGCTCGACCTGCATCGCGGAGGCGCTGTTGGCGCGATCTTTCAGGACCTCGATGAAGGTGACGAAGAAGTTGTTCACGCCTTCGCGGAGCTGTTGCACGTAGGCGTGCTGGTCGGTGGATCCCTTGTTGCCGTAGACGGCGATGCCTTGGTTGACGACCTTGCCCTGAAGGTCGAACTCCTTGCCGAGCGACTCCATGACGAGCTGTTGGAGGTAGCGCGAGAAGAGCAGCAGGCGGTCCTTGTAGGGGAGGATGACCATGTCCTTGAGTCCCTTGCCGGAGGTCTCGTAGTGCCACATGAGGGCGAGGAGGGCGGCGGGGTTTTCCTTGGTGACGGTGGAGCGCGTGACGACATCCATCGCGGCGGCGCCGGCGAGCATCGCGTCGATGTCGAGGCCTTGCAGGGCGGCGGGGAGGAGGCCGACGGCGGAGAGTTCGGAGGTGCGGCCGCCGACCCAGTCCCACATCGGGAAGCGGGCGAGCCAGCCTTGCTGAATGGCGGTTTGCTCGAGCTTGGAGCCTTCGCCGGTGACGGCGACGAAGTGCTTGGCGAAGTCGAGGCCGGCGGCCTTGAACGCGGCGGCGGCCTCGAGCTGGCCGTTGCGGGTCTCGACGGTGCCGCCGGACTTGGAGATGACAACGACGAGGGTCTCGGGGAGTTTGCCCGCGAGCTGGGCGAGGACGTAGTCGATGCCGTCGGGGTCGGTGTTGTCGAAGAAGGAGACCGCCATCTTGTCGGCGCCGGGCTGGCCGAGCGCGTGGTTGACGAGCTGCGGGCCGAGCGCGGAGCCGCCGATGCCGACGACGAGGAGCTGGGTGAACTTCTTGCCGGTGGAGCCGAGGAGCTTGCCGCCATGCACGTCGGCGGCGAAGGCCTTGATCTGGGCGAGGCAGGAGTCGATGGCCTTGGTCAGATCGGCGGTCGGCGCGAGCTTCGAAGCGCGCAGCCAGTAGTGGCCGACCATGCGGTTCTCGTCGGGGTTGGCGACGGCGCCCTTTTCGAGGGCGGCCATGGCGGAGAAGGCCTGCTGCGCGGCGGGCTCCATCCCGGCGAGGAAGGTATCCGGGAAGGGAATACGACTGTAGTCGAGGGCGAAGCCGAGCGACGCGTTGTGGTAGCTGTATTGGGTGAAGCGGTTCCAGCTCATGGGTGGTAAAAGGGGGCAGCTAGCACGAGCGCGCGGTCGCAGGCGAGCGCGCGCGGGGCGGGAAAAATGAAAATTATCTCAAGTTATGATGAAGCGTTGCGTTTCGCGGCCGCGACAACCCTTCGCCGCGGGGGCGGGGCGATGTTGGTCGGCGGTGATCACGCCGACGGCCACCACTGGTAGAGGAAAAAGTAGACGAGCACGCCGGTTACGCTGACGTAATACCAGATGGGGAACACGACGCGGGCCCATTTCTTGTGGCGTTCATAGTCGCCCTTGATCGCGAGGAGAAAGGTGCGCGGCACGAGGTAGGCGATGCTGATCGCGAGAATGACATGCGTGAGAAGCATGACGTAGTAGACGACGCGGATCGCGCCCTCGCCGCCGAACTGGGTGTGGATCGCCTCGCCCGCGCCGGCGGCGGCGCCTTTGAGCGCCTTGTGCGTGAGGTAGCCGACGAGGAAAATGGTGGAGACCGCTCCGGCGGAGAGCATGCAGGCGCGGTGGGCGTTTTTATTGCCTGCGCGGATGAAGGCGAAGCCCGCGGTCATCAGGACGGTGGCGAGGGCGTTGAGGCCGGCGTTGATGGCGGGAATGTCTTGGAGCGTCATTTGGCGAAGCGGGAACTGAATTTTTTAGCCACGGAGAGCACGGAGCTCGGACACAGAGGGCACAGAGGAAGGAGAGAAGACAGAAAGGCAGGGGGCGTATCGGAATTGATCGATCTCTGGGTTCTCTGTGGGCTGCGCTCCGTGTCCTCCGTGGCGAAGATCGAGACGGACTCAGGGAGCGATGAACCAGACGCGGTCGATGACGAGGGCGCCGAGTTGGAGCGGGAGCCAGGCGATGGAGCAGAGGAAGAGTTTGCGCGCCATCGCGTCGCGGGTGGCCGGGCGGAGAAAAGCGACCGCGCGGGCGAGAAACCAGACTCCGAGCAACGCGCTGATAATCGCGTAGCCGATCGTGGTCAGGCCCAGGAAGCTGGGCAGGATGCTGAGCGCGACGACGGCCACGGTGTTGACCAACGACCAGCGCGCGACGGCGCCGCCGTCGGGGTCGCGCGTGGTTAGCATGGGGAAGTTCACGCGTGCGTAGTCGTGGCGATAGGTCCAGGCCACGGCCATGAAGTGCGGGATTTGCCAAGTCAGGAGAATGCCGAAAAGGATCCAGCCGAGCGGGTCGACTTCGACGCGACCGCCCTCGGCGGCGGCCCAGCCGATGAGCGGGGGAAAGGCGCCGGCGATGGCGCCGAGCTCGGTGGACCAGCGCGAGCCGCGTTTCGCGGGCGTGTAGACCGCCAGGTAGCTTATGATCGTGGCGAGGGCGAAGAAGGCGGCGAGACCGGTTACCTTAGCCATGAGGCAACCGAGCCCGAAGGCGGAGAGGCCCCAGCCAAGCACGAAGGCGTTGCCCGGGGGGATGCGGCCGGCGGGGAGGGGGCGGTCGGCGGTGCGCGCCATCTGTGCGTCGGTGTCGCGTTCCATCCACTGGTTGAGCGCGGCGACGCCGCCGGCGCAGGCGCAGGTGCCGATGCAGAGAAAGAGAAACTCGGACGCGTGCCAGCCGGGTTTGGCGGCGGCATAGCCGACGAGCGTGGTGAGGACCGAGAGCAGGCTCAGGCGCGGCTTGGTGAGCTCGAACAGATCCCGGAAGGAGCTCGGAGCGCCATCCTGCGGACTGCCTGCGGAATGGGAATCGGCGTCGGGGGAGGGGGTGTCGGCACTCATGCGGCGGCGGGCGCGCTCGCGGCGCGAAGAGGGCGATGCATCCAGAAGGCGAGGAGGAAGGAGACGGCGAGCAAGAGCGCACCGACGATCACGTGTCCGGTGGTGAAGTAAGGATCGCGGTAGCTGAGGACGGTGGCGGCGCCGAGGGAAATTTGGATGACGAGGAGAATCACGAGCGCGGCGGCGAGACGGCGCAGGCCGGCGGAGGAGGCGGCATGCCGCCACACGGCGACCGCAAGGGCGAGAATGGCGCCGGTGAGGACAAGGGCCATCACGCGATGGGCAAAGTGGATCACGACGCGAAAGTCCGAGGAGGCGGGCAGCCAGCCGCCGTCGGGCGTGCTGTGCGGGAAGCTTGGGATGGCGAGACCGGCCATGTTGTGCCGCATGACGGCGGCGATCACGAGTTGCGCGAGGACGAGCAGCACGAGCCCCGCGGCCGCGCGCCGAAGCCCGGCCGGGACGGGACGCTCGGCTCCGGCGAGCCAGGGCCGGGAAAGCGCGGCGGCGATGGCGAAGAGCACGCAGACATAAACCTGGGCCAGGATGCCGTGCGGGATCGTGAGCATTTGCCCGAGCGTGAGATCGAAGCCCGGCACCTCGATGGAGTTGAGGAGGACGCGTTTGCCGCCGATCACGCCCTGCACGACGACGATGGCGAGGGCGGTCCAGCCGAGCCGACGCACCCAGCGGCGGGGTTCGCGGCGCTGAAGCCAGACGGCGGTGGTGATCGCGAGAACGCCCATGCCCATGCCGAAGAGGCGGTGCGAGTGCTCGGCGAACATATAGATGTCGCGCAGCCAGCCCTCGGGGTTGATGGATCCGTTGGAGAGCGGCCAGTCGGGGAAGGCCATGCCGGCGCCGATGCTGGTCGTGAAGGCGCCCATGGTGACCACGAGGAACACCCAGGCGGCGGCGGCGCCGCCGAACCACGCGATGCCGCGACGATAAGGCGCGGCCTGGGCGGAGGCGGCGGAGGAAATGGGAAGAGAGGTCGCGGACGTGGCCATGAGCGGTGGGAATCGCGGAAAGAAGGGGAGACGCTAGAGGGCGCAATGCCTTTGACAAACGTTTCCCCGGAGCGGAACGGTTGCGCATGAATCGACGGATTTCTCGCGGCTGGCGGATCGGAGCACTGGCCTTCGGCGTTGTGCTGGGGCTCGCGGCTTGCGGGCCGGCTTCCGACGGAAAGAAGGGCGGCGAAGAGGCCCAAGCCACGGTTCCGAAAGGCCGGCCGCTGACCGGCCGCGTCGTGACGGTGTTGAGCGAGCGGGGAACGCTGCTGGTCGATCACGAGGAGATCCCCGGCTACATGCCCCGGATGACGATGGAGTTCGAGGTCGGGCCGGGCGACCTGGCGCTCGCCAAGGAGGGGGCGGCGCTACGGGCGACTTTGGTGGAGCCGGGCGAGGGGCGCTTCCGGCTGGAAGGAATCTGGTGGGTGGAGGCCGTCGCGGAAGGCGCGGTGCAAAGGGCGGCGGCCCAGCTGCGCGAGGAAACGAACATCCGCGGGCGCGCGGCCTATCGCGAAGTGGGCGAGAATTTGCCCGACTTTGCGCTCTACGACCAGAACGGCCAGGTCGCGCAGGCGGCCCGGTGGCGGGGCAAGCAGATCCTGGTGAACTTCATCTACACGCGTTGTCCGATCGCGACGATGTGTCCGCTTGCCACGTCGAAGATGATGGAGACGCAGCGGCTGGCGAAGGAGGCCGGGGTCGCGAACCTCGAATTGGTTTCGATCACGCTCGACCCCGAATATGACACGCCCGGAGTGCTTCGGGAATTCGCGACCACTCGCGGCATCGACACCGCGAACTTCTCCCTTCTCACCGGCCCGGAAGGGGCGATCAAGGACCTGCTGAAACAGTTCGGCGTGATGGCGGAACTCGATGGTGACGCAAAGACCGAGGTTCCGCTCATCAAGCACACGCTGGCGACTTTGCTGATAAACGAGCAGGGCAAGATCGCCTGGCGGGCCGACGGCTCGCAGTGGAAGCCGGGCGAGTTCGTCGAAAAGATGAAGCGCTGATATCGCGCCAGACGGACCTGTTGACCAAGGATTTTCACGGATGGGCACGGATGCAAAGACCGCGGAGCAGACGCGGGCGGGCGGGGTGAACTGGCGGAGCGTCGCGTGGATCACCGGCGCGGCGCTGGCGCTGTATGCCGGTTTCCGGCTGCTGCCGACGGGCACGAACCTGCATCACATGGATTTTCAGGTGTCGGGTGCGAACGCGCTCGAGATGTGCGATCCGGCGAATCCGCAGTTTATTCCCGTCGTGGAGGCGCGCTCGCCGGTGCGGATGGAGTTGCGCGCGGAGGGCGGGGACGCGCCTGCGGCGGGGCGCGAGACGCGCTGGGTGCTCTCGCTGGCGACGTTGGCGGGCAAGCCCATCGGCCCGGTCGACCTGTTGACGGTGCATACGAAAAAATTGCACCTGTTGGTGGTCGACCCGACCCTGCGCGACTACCAGCACGTGCATCCGGAGCCCGGCGAGCGGCCGGGCGAGTGGATCTTTGCCCACACGCCGCGGCGGGCCGGGGCGTATCGGGTGTTCGCGGATTTCACGCCGGCGGCGACGGGGCGCGGGTTGTATTCGTATGCCGATTACACCGCGGCGGCGGGCGCCGCCGCGGCGGAAGGCCCTTCGGGATGGCGGGCGCCGGCGCTTGGCGAGGCCGCCGAGCGCGACGGATACGTGCTTTCGCTAAACCTCGAAAAGGGCGGAGCGGTGAAGGCCGGCGCGCCCGGCACGCTGATCTTCTCGATCCGGGCGAAGGACGGCGGGGCGGTGCCGATGGAGCCGGTGATGGGCGCCTATGTTCACATGACGGCCTTCGACCAGGAGCGGAGCGGTTTCGCCCATCTGCATCCGCGCGTGGAGGCGGGCGAAGCCGAGCCGGCGAGGGACGGGAGCGCGCCTTTGCCGCCGCCGAAGGACCCGGCGCGGCCGGGCTTCGCCTTCGACGTGATGATCCCGCGCGAGGGCACTTACCTCGTGTGGGCGCAGTTCAAACTGCGCGGCGAAGAGTGGTTTCAACCCTTCGTGCTTGAGGTGGGCAGGTAGACGGGCGGACGCAGCCCAGGGGTGGGGGCGCCGCGCTTATTCCGATGCGCGTTCAAGTTGATCCTTATGGTCCGGGGAGCGCCTGCGTCTCGCAGGCTGTTTCCGGCGTCCCGCCGGAAACTCGGACAGCAGAGCGATACGCTCTGCTGGGCACCCGGGGACGGTGCGCTCCCCGGACCTCCCTTAACCGCGCCGACGGCGGGCGGCGGCGAGGGCGAGCATGCCGAAGCCGGCGAGCGCGGCGCAGGCGGACGGTTCGGGAACGGTGGAGACGTTCAGGTAGATGTCGTTGCCGACGAGGAAGAGTTGGGAGCTGGAATAGCCGCCCAGGCCGGAGCCGATGACGAGGCCGCCGGTGATGGCGGTGCCGCTGACGGATGCGCCGGTGAAGCCGCCGCCGAGGGTCAGGCCGACGTATCCCGTGGAGGAGTTGACGTTGGCGTCGCCTTCGAAGAGCAGGTAGTCGCCGGTGGCGAGGCTGCCGCCGGTGACGTCGGTGAAGTTGATTGTGGTGTTGTTGAAGAACACCTCGGAGGCGAGCGAGGCGCTCCCGGTGATGGCGATCTTGTCGGCGGTCACGCCGGCGCCGAGGTCGAAGGCGCCGAGGCCGCCGGAGGAGAAGATGAGGACGGAGCGGGCGGAGGCGGTGTTGTCCAGCGTGAGGGTGCCGACGCCGCCGTCGCCGGGCGAGAGGGTGCCTCCGGAGGCGATGTTGATCATGACGCCGCCGCCGGCGGTGTCGTAGGGCTTGATCGTGCCGGTGCCGCCGAGCGTGCCGCCGGAGTTCACCACGTAGTCGCCGCGGGTGGCGACGAAGGCGAGATTGCCCGAGCCCGAGGTGTCGGCGTTGTGGGTGCCGTTTATCAGGAGGGTGCCGCCGTTGATGGTGGTGGTGCCGGTGGCGAGGCTGGCTCCGGAAAATTTCTGGGTGCCCGAGCCGGTTTTGGTGATGTCGAAGCGGCTGTTTTGGTTGCCCGAGGTGGTGGTGAAGGCGTCGCCGCCGAGAGTGCCGGTGAAGTTGTAGATGTCGGCGCCGGTGGTGCCGTTGCCGAGAGTGAGCAGTCCGTCGGCGTTGGCGTTGTCGCTGGTGCCGACCATGCTGGCGGCGTTGCCGCCGCTCAGGCCTTTGATCGATTGGTTGCGGGAGATGGTGGCCTGGTTGAGCAGGGCGCGCACTTGCACGCCATCGCCGATCTCGATCTCGGCGGCGCCGGGCAGGACGTTGGTGTTTTCCGTCTGAAAACGGCCCGACACGAGGGTGACCTTTCCGGTCTGGTTGCTCCAGTTGACGTTGGTGCTGATGCGCACGGGGTTGGTTGTGCCGGTGATGCTGATGCGCAGGTTATCGTCGCCGATGATGTTGAGCGTTCCGGCGTTGCCGAATTGCAGGGGAATGCCGGCGTTGGTCGAGACGTTGATCTCGGAGATACCGTCGCTGTCGTCGAAGGTCAGATTGGCCGTGCCGGCCGTGCCGGCTTGCAGCGTGAGCTGCGAACTTGGCGTGGTATCGGTGTAGTTGATCGCACCCAGCGTCATGCTGGTGGAGCCGCCGCCGAGGCCGAAGTTCACCTGGACGGTGCTGGTGTAGTTGTTGCTGATGGTGGCGATCGCGCCGGTGCCGTCGGGGACGATGCCTCCGGTCCAGTTGGCGGTGTTGGACCAGTTGAAGGCGCCGCCGACGTAAGTGATGATGGCGCTGCCATCGGCGGCATACGCGGCGGGCACGAGGGGCAGGGCGAGGACGAAGGCGGCGAAAGACGGAAGGCGGCCGATGGACGGCGAAGCGGAAGAATTTATGGAAGTGGACATCGGGGGACGGGTAGAGAGCTGTGATAATTAGATGTATTAGAATGATTTATTGGGGTGTTAAATTTCGGTAAGTCGGATGGGCATTACCTCACTTATGAAAGTAATACACCCTACGCGCGGGGGCTTTTGGGCGCCCGGTCGCGCGGTGGGCGTCGGTCGAAAGGACCTTGCGCGATGGGTTGGCGAAATTTTGGAGCGTTTCTCATTCAAGGGCTTGCCGAATGTCGCGCGCCCGGGCAGGAGATCCTCCATGCCCTTTCCGCGGGTGCGTTTCGCGACGATGTGCCGGTTTTTCCGGACTGGTCTATGGCTTCGGCCGCTGGTTGCGCGAGACGTTCATCCGGTGCGGCAAACGCGGGGGCGCTACCTTTTTATTCTCCATGAAGCTTCGAGATCCTTCTGAAGTGCCTGTGGTGGTCGGCGGGGGGAGTGGCGGCACCATCCCGCCTTTTGTCGGCACGGTGACGGCGGATCAGGCGACTCTCCTCGCGACGGTGAGCCTGCGCCTCTCGGCTGCGTGCAAGGTCGCGAGCTACTGTCCGGGGCATCTGGTGGTCAAGCAGGTGCCGGGGCGGGCCTATCTCAATCTGTCGGATTTTCAGTGGGAGGCTTTGCGCGGCTTCGGCGAGCTGGGGCTCACGGTGCCGCAGGTGTTGTTCAAGCTGATCTCCGACCGGCGCTGCCCGCCGCTACGCGAGTTTTACGAGGTGGTGGTGAAGGCGGTGGACGCGGGGATACTGGAGCCCTCGGGCGGCGGCGCCGCCGGGCCGGCGCTCGAGCCGGCGGCGGAGTGGGAGCGGTCCGTGTCGCCGGCGTGGATTCCGCGCCTGATCTTGTTTTCCGCGCTGTCGGCCCTGGCGGGGTTGGTGATGTATCCGTTCGAGCTTCCGGGCTCGGCGTGGCAACTCGTCGCGGGCTGGCTGTTGGTCTGCGTGACGCAGAGTCTCGGCTATGCGCTGGCGGCCTGCGTGGCGCGCCATTGCGGGGCGGAGGTCTATCGTCCGCGCTTCGTGTGGAAAACGCTGTTTCCGCATTTCGGGGTCGATCTGGGTGACGCGATCATGGGCGGGCGCGAGGCGGAGTTCATGGTGGCGACGGCGCGGCTGGCGCCGAGTTTCGCGGCCTTGGGCATCGTGCCTTTTTTCGATCCGGGCATCTCGCTGCTGCTTGTCTGCGAACTTTTGTTCAACCTCTCGCCTTTCTGGTGGTCGCCCGGGTTGATGCTCGCCCACGCCCGGTATTCCACGCCGCGCCTGGATGCGTTCAGGCGTTTTCGTTTCGAGCCGAATCGCGTGATCTGGGTGGCGCTGCGGTTGCGTTTGAAGGGCACGGACACGCGATTCCTGCGCATCCACGCGGCGCTGGCGGCAGGGTGGCTGGGAATGCTTTTGCTCACCGGGTCGCTCTTGCTGCGGGCCAACGCGCTTGAGTTGTGGTCCGCCTATCTGGCGGCGGGCGGGCTGCATTTCACCGCCCTGGCGCTGCTCGGCTTGCTCGGCCTGATGGTCGCGGGGGGGCTGGGCGCGCTGGCGTGGCTGGGCTTGCGGGTCGGTGCGCGACGCTACTCGAAATGGCGGGAGCGGCGGCGGCGGCCGGCAAACCGTGAACTCACGCGGGAGACGATGGGGGAGGCGCTTTCGCGTTCGTTGTTGTTCCAATCTCTGGCGCCGGAGGATCGCGAGGCGTTGATCGACCATCTGCACGCGGAGGAGCATGGGGCGCGTTCGCTCGTGGTGCGCGAGGGCGATCCGGGGGAGCGGCTTTACCTCGTGATGAGCGGGCAGGTGGAGGTGTTGCGCAACCTGCCCTCGGGCCGGATGGAGTCGGTGGCCCGGCTCGAGCCGGGGGACGTTTTCGGCGAGATCGCGCTTTTGGAAACGGGCCGTCGCACGCGCACGGTGCGGACGCGTTCGCGGGCGGTGTTTCTCACGCTGGATCGCGACGCGTTTCAGAATCTCGTGCTCACCAAGCTCTCGAAACGCGAGGTGCTCGATATCATCCAGAAGGTGGCGTTCCTGCACCGGGTGCCGCTCTCGGCCAATTGGAGCCCTTATGCGATGTTTTCCTTCGCGCGACGGTGCGCCTTCCAGACCTGCGCGGAGAACGATGTCCTGATCGAGGAGAACCAGGACAACCAATTCTTTTTCGTGTTGTATGAGGGCGTGCTGGCGGTGTGCAAAAACGGCCGGGAGATCGCTCGGTTGCACGCGGGAGATTTTTTCGGGGAGATCGGCGCCCTGCAAAACAGCGTGGCGTCGGCGACGATCCGCGCGGTGGGGCCGGCGAAGTGCCTGGTGATGTCGAAGCGCGAGTTTTTGCAGTTCCTCGTTAACGATTTTTGCATCGGCCTGCAATTCGAGGCGATCAGCTCGAAGCGTCTCGGGCATCCGTTGTTTCCGCTGCCGGAGAGCGC
>CAMLQS010000067.1 GCA_946482165.1 uncultured Verrucomicrobiota bacterium
AGGGGACGATTGTCCGGTGATTGCGTATGGGCCGGGATGTGATGGCGAGCAGATCGCGGGAAGTTTTGATGAGTTCGTTGTCAAGCTTGCCTCTGGTGCCCTTTGAATGATCCAAGCGGCACACGTCGCGCCAGCCCGGCGCCGAGCCTCTGGGCTGACACGCCGTCTGCTTCCTCCCTCCGCCGCCGTGGGCGTTTCCGGTCCGGTGGAGTGAAACCCCGCCGGGGACGGCCCACGCGGCAGGAATGCCGCGAAGGCGCGGCGCTCCTGTAAGGCCCGCGCCGGCGCGTCACGGCCGCCGTGCGCTGCGCTCCCGCCGGCCGAGTCGTGCCCGTCCTGGTCAGACACCGGCGGAGACCCCGCTGGACCCGGCTGAGCGGGCGCCCCCTCAACCTCGCGCAGCCAGTTGTTACCGATTTTTGTGACGTCGTAGTTTTGGGCGAACTGGCGTCGTATCGGGTTTGGTGGGTGGGCCGGATTACCATTGGTTTTTGCGGTCGGATTGCCGTGCTGTGGTCGTAGGCCACGATCAAACCGGAGCATTTTTTCGCCGAGCCGCACGCGGATGCACCCCGGCGCGGCGCTCACGCCAGAATCTGCGACGGAGCTTGAGGCCGAACTCGCCGACGAAGAAGCCGAGGACGACGATCAGGCCGCGGAGACGGTGACGACCTGACCGGGATGCAAAGAGGCAAGTGCGGCGAGGATCTTTGGCACGAGCGGACGCAGGTCGGAGAGCTGGTTGGAGGGAGCGCGCAGGACGATGACGCCGAAGGGCAGGGCGACGGTCTTCTGCTGCGAAGGCAGGTTTTTATCGACGGTGACGAACGCGTCGTAGTTGCCGGCGATGCGGGCGAGAAGCTTGCCGTTGGAGACGCCGGCCCAGCCGGCGAGCGGCACGGTGGAAACGAGATGTCCGGCCAGCTCCAGGCCGAGGCGGCGAGGGAGGCACTCGTCGAGAATCACGCGCATGGATCAGGCGTGCGCGAGGGCGTGGGCGGTGACCTGGGCGCAAGCGGCCTCGAGAAACGCTATCACTTGGGCGCGGCTGACGGTCGGAAAATCGTCGAGGAAGGCGTCGATGGAGTCGCCGGCCTCGAGGCAGTCGGTGAGGTTTTTGACCGGGACGCGGGTGCCGGCGAAAACCGGGGTGCCGTCGAGGATGTCGGGATCGGAGACGATGAGCGCTTGCATGGGGCAGACCATGCCCCGCGCGCCGGACATGGCAACAAGCGCCTCGCCGCCTTCCTTCCTCCAGCCGCCGCAAACCGCCGCCGCAACGCACGCCCGGCAAAACGAAGGTCGCGAGCCAATAACTTGCATCGGGGGTTTTTGAGTCGGAAGCCGCGATTCTGCGCCAGGCGCCCGCGATGCAAGCGGCGGAACTGCAACAAGCAAAGTCGGGCCGCGGCTACGGTTTTGCGTCGGGGTGCTGTCTAGCCCCAGAGCGTCTACCGGCCGAGAAGTTGGTTAGGTGGATGGCCGAAGGCGGCAACCTGCACACTGGGGGCACCTGGTCATGCGTCCGGATGCTTACAAGTTCCACTCTGGGTCGGCAGGGGCGCGGTCTGGCGTCGAAGGCGGCCGTTCATTGGCACCGTATCTCGAATTTACCGATGACGCGGGGAAGACCATGGGCGCGAAGTTTGACGGAGTTCAGGGACTTGAGGTCATTGACCGAAAGATGAATCCATTCTTCTCAGCTAAGTCAGTGGACGAAGCTCGGTGACAGGCAGCTGTCTCGCGGCACAACGGATTGCAGGCGGTTTACGAACTGCCCACGCCGTAGCAGTGGTGGTGTCGCGAAGGCGGATGGAGCGCGCGCGCAACGCAAACGGGCGCATGCGCGTTGATCGCCTTCCTCGGCCGGATTGCTTGGCTTATCCGTCTGATCGACGTGGATCGGGTCTCCTCGTGACGCGCGGAAACGAAGGGAAAACCCAGTCTGAACGGTAACGCCGCGGCGTTGATCGATGTGCCCCGGGGTGGCGATACGTGCTTGTCATCGGGAGGAGGGGTGGGTTCCCAGATATGGCGGAAAGCCGCGAGCCCCATACCCCATGCCCTGCTCCGTCTGCCTTATCGATGGCGACGCGCGGATCCGAGAGGAGCTGTGCCGTTTGCTCGACCCTTCGCCCGATTTTGTCTGCGTCGAGGTGTTTCCCGACGCGGAGTCCGCTTTGCGCGTATTCACCGCCGCAGGACGGTGTCCGGACTTCGTGATCTTGGATCTGCGTCTGCCCGGTTTGTCGGGTTTGGACTGTTTGACGGCCCTGAAGCGGATGCAGCCCGCGCCGAAGGTTCTGGTTCGCACGCATTGCATCGATCCGCGGCGGGTATTCGCGGCGCTGGAGGCGGGCGCGGACGGCTACCTGCTCAAGACGGGGCCTTTCCACGCGGTGCTGGAGGCGCTGTGCGAGCTGCGCGCGGGCGGCGCACCCTTGAGCGGCGCGGTTGGCCGGCTGTTGCTGGAGAGGATCCATGTCGCGGCGACGGGCCCGCGCCCCTCGGGATTGGAAGGGCTGACGCCGCGTGAGCGGCAGGTCTTGGATCAACTCGCGGCCGGTCGAAGCGCGAAGGAGATCGCCGCGATCCTCGACATCAGCCGCGACACGGTGGCGGCCCACCTGAAACACATCTACCAAAAGCTGGGCGTGCGCTCGCGCCTGGAGGCGGTGTTGCGCCGCTTGCGCGCGGGTCCGCCGTCGCAGGGGAAGGCGGGCGTCTTACGCGGTCCCGGATCTAGTGCTTGATTGCAGATATAAGCGACATTCTGTCGGGCGCTTTCGGCCGGGGCCGTCGTTGTCAAAAAAGGGCATGTGCCTCTGGCACACCTCCCTTTTCGCCGCCTTGGCCGCAGCCAAAATCACTCCGCCATTTTATCGCTTACCTCCGCAATCAAGCACTAGCAAAGCCGACCGTCCCGCCGCGTAGCGCGAGCCCGACGGCGGGCGGAGCGGGAGCGGAGGCACCGCGGCCCGCGTCGCGGCGCTTACTTCTCGAGCGGGAAGCGTTGCTCGATGCGCTCCGTCGATTCGGCGGAGAACTTTTCGGTCGGGATGTCGAAGATCTGCAGGTCGGGCAGGCGGAGGACGGTGACACGGTCGGCCTTGCGGGCGCGGACGACCGCCTCGATTTCGCGGCCTTGAGCGTCGGCGAGGGTGAATAGGTTCTGGCCGCGGATGAATTTCTTTTCGCCCAGGCAGGTGGAGCACTTGTCGGTGCCTTTGCAGTTGCGGCAGGTGACCTGGCCGGAGCCTTGGCAGTTGGTGCAGCGTCCGCGGGAGACGGGCTTGCCCTTGTCCATTTCGATCAGCTCGCCGGCCTGTTCGCGGGTGAAGTAGGCGACCTCTTTTTTGCCGCGCACCTTGTATTCGTAGGGATACCAGAGCTTCTCGGCGTCGGCCTCGCTTTGGCCCTCGATCTGGCGCTTGGTCCAGAGAGGGGAGTCGGGTTTGAGGCAGGTGGCCGGACAGGCGACCTTGCCTTCGTTGCAGTCGCGAACGTGGCAGTGGCCGTTGCCGCGGCAGGTGGGGCAGGCGACGGCTTCGCCGTCTTTCTTGAGTTCCGCCGAGAAAGCGGACTGGGGGAGGAGAAGGGTCAGGCCGAGGGCGAAAACGCAGAGCAGACGGCTAAGCGAGCGGGTAAGGAGCGTGGGCAAGCGCATAAAGGGGGACAGCGGTTCGAGACCATGCGGGGCCCAGTCGCAAGCCCGGAGCAAAAATTAGCGTATAAACCGCCCGATCCGAGAAAAGCGCGCGGGCATCAATCATCCTGCCGGGCCAACGGTGTCGGAGGGTTTTCTGAGAGTGACGCCGGGGGGCCGTCGTTCGCGTCGGGTTCGCGTCCGCTGAATTCGGCGGAGCAACAGGAGCCGCGACCGGCGTAGCAGTCGGCGCAAAGCGTCTCGCCCTCGAAGCGGTAGGCGCCGAGGCAGCCGCAGGCGTCGCAGACGGCGGAGGGATCGAGGCGAAAGGCGGTGGCGTCGGACATGGCGGATACGGATGAAAAGAAACGGTCGGGCGGGCGGGCGCGAAAAACAAACGCGGCGTCGCGATTTGCGCGACGCCGCGGGAAGTGGCGGGGATTCGGGCGGAGCGGTTACGGCCCGACGGTGATCTGGTCGATGTTGGCGAGGTCGTTGCCGATGGATTCGAAGCGGATGGTGTTACTCGAGCCGGCGTTGAGGTTGATCGTGACGTTCATCGTGTTCCAAGTCGTCCACGAGCCGGTGACCGGGAAGGTGATCGATTGGCTGACGCCGTTGATCACGAGATTACCGGTGCGCGCGGCCGCGGCGCCGAGGGCGAAGCGGATGGCCAAGTTGGTCGAGCCGGAGGCGCTGCGACTGATGTTGTTAAGCTGAAGCGATCCGCCGCTGACGTTGAAGTTGGCGAAGCCGGTGCCGTTGAAGCCGGCGTTGTTGCTGTCGAAGGTGCCGTTGGTGATGGTGCCCGACTCGGCTTGGATCGTGACGGCGCCGGCGGGCACGGCGGGGGTGGTCTTCACGAGCACGCCGAGGGTTTGGGTCCAGGTGCCGCCGTCGCCGTCGGTGACGGTGAAGTCGAAGCGGGCGCGACCGGCGTAGTTGACGGTGGGGGTGAAGACGGCGGTGTAGCCATTGGCTTGGAGGGAAACGGAGCCGTTGCTGATGTTGGAGAAGGAGAAGGTCACGGGCGCCTTCTTGAATCCGCGGGTGTAGCGACGGAGGTCGACGCTGATCGATGACGGGGTGCCGGAGATGTTGCGGTTGATGGCGGCGTGGGGGATGGCCTTGAAGTGGAGATACTCTTCGAGGCGCGTGTAGCCGGCGGGGGTGTTGGGCGGCAGGAAGCTTAGGCCGCTGACGAGGCCGCCGGAGCTGGGGAGGGCGGTGTTGTGGTCCTGGGTGCCGGAGGTCCAGCCGAGGGCGGTTTCCCAGTAATCGGGCATGCCGTCGAGGTCGGCGTCGGCGGGCGCGGTGGCGGAGTTGAGGGTGCCGAAGCCGGCGTTGGTGATGTTGTAGGGCGCCTGGGCGAGGAGGGCTTCTCCGGAGGACGGGGTGTCGTTGGCGTCGAGCGGGGTGTCCTTGGCCACCAGGATGCTTTGCTGGTTTTCGACGCTGGTGATGAGGAGGGAATCGAGCTCGTCGCGGACCTGACCGGAATAGGCGGCGTCGAGACGCAGCGGGCCGGCTGCGGAGAGGACTTTTTTGTAGGCGGTGAGCGGCGGATCGATGGTGACGGCGGACGTGCCGGTGGCGCCGGTGTAGGCGGAGGCGGACTGGGTGTAGCTGACGGTGCCGGGGGTGCTGCCCGCGTTGGGATAAGGCAGGCCGGCGACGATGGAGTAGCCCTTGTTGGTGCCGTCGAGCAGGCCGTTGTTGTTCGAGTCGTGGAGGCAGTTGTCGAGGAAGAGGCCGAAATTGGGCAGGCCGTTGGCGCCGATGCGGGCCTTGGAGAGGGCGGTGTTGTCGACGCCGAACTGGTGGTCGGGAATGGAGATGAAGTAGTTGCCGCGGACGTTGGCCTTCCAGTTCACGTTGGACTGGGAGTCGCCCATGATGAAGCCCTCGGTGCGCCAGTGGAAGGTGACGTTGTTGATCCATTCGAGCAGTCCGTAGGGGCGGGCCTTGGGATTGCGGGTGCGGTGGTGGGCCCAAAGGGAGTGGTGGCAGGTGCCGTCGACGAGATCCCAGAGGCCGCCGGCGTTGTGGCGCTCCATGCCCCACGCGCTCGTCGAATACTGCATGGTGAAGTTGTCGAGGGCGCTGTTGAAGAAGGAGATGTTCTCGTCGGTGCTGAACATCAGCGAGACGTGGTCGATGATGCTGTTGGAGGCGCTGCTATCGAGGTTGATGCAGTCGCCGGCGCCACCGTTTTTGCCATGGCGGATGCGGATGTGGCGGATCACCTGGTTGTTGCCGGTGAGGAGAAGGCGGCCGTCCTTGAGGCCGATGCCGTCGCCGGGGGCGGTTTGGCCGGCGATGGTGATCTTGTTGCGGACGAGTCGGACGGTCTTGTTGCCGGTGTCGCTGTTGTTGGCGATGGGGATGTAGCCGCCGACCGCGAAGACGATGGTGCGGCCGGTCGTCGGGGCGTTCTGGATACCGTAGTTGAGGGAGCCGGCGCCGGAGCTGGCGAGGTTGGTGACGATGTAGACGTCGCCGCCGCGTCCGCCGGTGGCGTAGGCGCCGAAGCCCTGGGCGCCGGGGAAGGCGGGAATCTGGGCGTGGGCGCCGACGGCGGCGAGGAGAAGTAGCGATGCCGTGGATACGAGACGGCGGGGGAGCCGGGTCTTGCTCGAGGCGATCAGGGAGGCGATGCGTTGCAGACTGTTGTGGGGGTGGGTGTCGGGGTGCATGGTGGGGTTGGGGAAACTAAAGGGTCTGGAATGAGCCGCGGCGGGCCCGGCGGTCCCGCCCTGCCTCGACGGAAGGCGGGCTCGAAGTCCTCACGGCGCGGGCGCCCACGACGGAGCCAAAGACCAAACGAACGTCGGCGCGCGCGGAGCAGGCGCGAGCCCGGCGTCCCCGGAATAAGGGGCGGGTAGGCATGATCGGGATGGGGTCCCCGATGTTTCGGCAGCTGCGCGGTCAAAAGTCGCGCGCGCCGCCGCCGGCATTGTTGCGCAATAACACCCGACGGGAAACACTCATGCGCGTTCCCCGCTCGTGCTTCCGGATTTTTTTACCGCACGCTCAGGCGAACAAAAATCCGAGGGCTGGAGCCGGTGCCGCCGGAGATGGTGGCGGTGGCTTCGACGGTCTCGGGATCGGCGCCGGGGGCGGAGACGACGGACTGGGAGAAGGTGACGGTGCGGGTGCCGTCGCTCATGCCGCCGACGTGCCAGGTGACGAGGTCGGTCGACCACTGGAAGTGGCTTGAGACGTCGGTGCGATTCAGGGCACGGGGATAACGGACGACGAAGGTGCCGGGAACGGGCGGGGTCGAGGGGATGGCGAGGGAGCCGCCGGCGGAGGTGGATGTGGCGGGATTTGATCCCATGAAGTATTCCAAGAGATTGGGGACGGAGTCGCCGTCGGGGTCGTCGAGCGGACCGCGTTGCGCGGGGTCGGCGATGGAGGTGACGTAGAAGGCCTGCGAGGGCTTGTCGGCGAAGGTGAGGGTGGCGGAGGCGGGCGTGCCGGCGGTGAAGCCGGCGCCGGCCCCGAGGGTCAGGGTGATGGTTTCGGCGCCCTCGGCCTCGTCGTCGTCGAGGACGGCAAGCGTGACGGTGGCGCCGGTCTGGCCGGCGGGGATGGTCACCGGAGTGGAGAAACCGGAGTAGTCGTCGCCGGGCGTGGCGGTGCCGGAGGCGCTGAGCGGAACGGCGAGGGCGGAGGCGGTGGAGCCGGCGCGGGTGAGCGTGAACTGGAGCTGTCGGTCGGAGACGGCCTCGCCGGCGGAGGTGTCGGTGGCGGCGATGGTGACGGAGGGGAGCGCGGCGGGGGTGAGGGTGAACTCGTCGATGTTGGCAAGATCCGCGCCGGTGGATTCGAAGCGAAGGGTGTTGGTTGTGCCGGCGTTGAGGGGAATGGAGACGGTCAACGTGCTCCACGTGGTCCAGGCGCCGGTGACCGGGAAGGTGATCGCCTGGCTGGCGCCG
Source organism: uncultured Verrucomicrobiota bacterium (assembly GCA_946482165.1). The sequence goes on from CAMLQS010000067.1 coordinate 7,588, forward strand.
TTGACGACGAGGTTGCCGGTGCGCGAGGCCGCGGCGCCGAGGGCGAAGCGGATGGCGAGCGTGGCCGTGCCGCCGGAGCCGCCGTTGACGTTGTTGAACTGGAGCGAACCGCCGGTGGTGCCGAGATTGGCGAAGCCGGTGCCGTTGAAGCCGGCGTTGTTGGAGTCGAAGGTGCCGTTCGTGATCGTGCCGGTCTCGGCCTGGACGGTGAACGATGCGCTGGCGTCGGGCGTGGCCGAGATTTGGGAGGAATTGGCTCCCTCGCCGGTTTCGTTCACGGCGGAGACGACGAAGTAGTAGGTCGTGCCGTTGGTCAGGCCGGTGTTGGTGAAGGACGCGGCGGCGGGCGAGGAAACCGTGGAATAGGGGCCGCCGCCGACGGTGGAGCGTTTAACCCGGTAGCTCGTGGCGCCGGAGACGGCGGACCAGGAAAGCGAGATCTGGGAATTGCCCACGGAGGAGGTGAGGCCGGTCGGGGCGACGGGAAGTGGGGGCGGGGCGGCTTTGACGAGGACGCCGAGGGTCTGGGTCCAGGCGCTGCCGTCGCCGTCGGTGACGGTGAAGTCGAAGCGGGCGCGGCCGGAGTAGTCGACGGTGGGCGTGAAGACGGCGGTGTAGCCGTCGGGCTGGAGCGCGACCGAGCCGTTGACGACGTTGCTGAAGGCGAAGGTGGCCGGGGCCTTCAGGAAACCGCGAACGTAACGACGCAGGTCGACGGTGAGCGAGGCGGGGGACGCGGCGCCGTTGCGGTTGAGGACGGCGTGGGGGATGGCCTTGAAGTGGAGATACTCCTCGAGGCGGGTGTAGCCGGCGGGGGTGCTGGCGGGGAAAAACGTAGTGCCAGTGATGATACCGCCGGAGCTGGGGAGTGCGGTGTTGTGATCCTGGGTGCCGGAGGTCCAGCCGAGGGCGGCTTCCCAGTAGTCGGGCATGCCGTCGAGGTCGGCGTCGGTTGGGGCGGCGGTGGTGTTGAGGGTGCCGAAGCCGGCGTTCGTGATGTTGTAGGGCGCCTGGGCGAGGCGGGCTTCGCCGTTGGAGGGGGTGTCGTTGGCGTCGAGCGGGGAATCCTTGGCGACGAGGATGCTTTGCTGGTTCTCCACGCTCGTGATCAGGAGCGAATCGAGTTCGTCGCGAAGGGCGCCGGAGTAGGCGGCGTCGAGGCGGAGCGGGCCGGAGTTGGAGAGGACTTTTTTGTAGGCGGTGAGCGGGTGATCGATCGTGACGGTGGCCGTGCCGGTGGCGCCGGCGTAGGGGGTGGCGGACTTGTTGTAGCTGACGGTGCCCGGGGTGGAGCCGGCGGCGGGGTAGGCCTGGCCGGCGACGATGGAGTAGCCCTTGTTGGTGCCGTCGAGCAGGCCGTTGTTGTTCGAGTCGTGGAGGCAGTTGTCGAGGAAGAGGCCGAAGTTGGGCAGGCCGTTGTCGCCGATGCGGGCCTTGGAGAGGGCGGTGTTGTCCACGCCGAACTGATGGTCGGGAATGGAGAGGAAGTAGTTGCCGCGGACGTTGGCCTTCCAGTTCGCGTTGGACTGGGAGTCGCCCATGATGAAGCCCTCGCTGCGCCAGTGGAACGTGACGTTGTTTATCCACTCGAGCAGGCCGTTGGGGCGGGCCTTGGGATTGCGGGTGCGATGGTGGGCCCAGAGGGAGTGGTGGCAGGTGCCGTCGACGAGGTCCCAGAGGCCGCCGGCGTTGTGGCGCTCCATGCCCCACGCGCTGGTGGAATACTGCATGGTGAAGTTGTCGAGGGCGCTGTTGAAGAAGGAGATGTTCTCGTCGGTGCTGAACATCAGCGAGACGTGGTCGACGATGCTGTTGGTCGCGCTGCTATCGAGGTTGAGGCAGTCGCCCGCGCCGCCGTATTTGCCGTGGCGGATGCGGATGTGGCGGATGACCTGGTTGTTTCCGGTGAGGAGGAGGCGGCCGTCTTTGAGGCCGATGCCGTCGCCGGGGGCGGTCTGGCCGGCGATGGTGACCTTGTTCTGGACGATGCGGATGGTCTTGTTGCCGGTGTCGCTGTTGTTGGCGATGGGGATGTAGCCGCCGACGGCGAAGACGATGGTGCGGCCGGCTGTCGGGGCATTTTGGATACCGTAGTTGAGCGAGCCGGCGCCGGAGCTGTTGAGGTTGGTGACGGTGTAGACGTCGCCGCCGCGTCCGCCGGTGGCGTAGGCGCCGAAGCCCTGGGCGCCGGGGAAGGCGGGAATCTGGGCGTGCGAGGCGGACGCGGCCGCAAGGAGGAGCGAGGCGGCCGAGAGGAACCGGCGTTGGGGCGTCATGGGGTAGGTTGTCGATTATTCGACACGGAGGCGAACGAAGATGCGGGGAGTGGTTCCGGGCGCTCCGGTGATGATGGCGGCGGCCTCGACGGTCTCGGGATCGGAGCCCGGAGCGGAGGTGACCACCTCGGAGAACGTCACGGTGCGGGTGCCGTCGCTTTGGCCGCCGATGAGCCACGTCGACAGATCGGTGGACCATTCGAGCGTGCCGACGGCGTCGGGGCGATTCAGGGCGCGCGGGAAGCTTACCGTGAAGCCGTTCACGTCGCCAGCCGCGACATGGAGGCCGCCGCGGCTGGCGGAGGCGGGATCGGAGCCTTGGAAGTATTCGATCAGGTTGGGGACGGAGTCGCCGTCTGCGTCGTCGGCGGGGCCGCGTTTTGCGGGATCGGGGATGGCGGCGACGTAGTAGGCCTCGGCGGGCTGGTCGGCGATGGAGGCGGAGTCGGAAGACGGCGTGCCGGCGGTGAAGCTCGCGCTCGCGCCGAGGGAGAGCGTGACGCTTTCCGCGCCCTCGGCGAGGGAGTCGGGGAGGACGGTGAGCGGCAGGGCGATGCTGGCTTGGCCGGAGGGGATGATGACGGAACCGGACAAACCGGAGTAGTCGACGTCGGCGGTGGCGGTGCCGGAGGCGACGAGCGGGACGGTGAGCGCGGCAGTGGTGTCGCCGGTGCGGGTGACGGTGAACGCAAGGGCTTGATCGGCGCCGAACTCGCCGGCGGAGGCGTCCGTCGCGGAGAGGGTGACGACGGGCAAGGTGGCGACGGCGGCGGTGACGCGGATGCCGACGGTGCGCGTCATGGAATCGCCCGCGGAGTCGGTTACGGTGAAGGTGAAGCCGCCGAAAGCGTCGGCGGAGCCGGCGGGCGTGAAGCGGGCGTAGCGGCCGGAGACGAGTGAGACCGCGCCGCCGGACGCGGCGCTCAGGGAGTAGGCGGGAGCGGTCTTGGAGTAGCCGAGGGCGAGGGCTTGGAGGTCGATGTCCAAGGTCGAGCCGGCGGCGCACTCGTAGTGCGGGGCGGCCTTCCAGTTGAGATAATCCTCGAGGTTGGTGTAGCCATCCCCGTCGGGGTCGGCGTTGGATTCGGCGAAGTCGCCGCTGGCGGAGCCGGGGTTGAGGCCCTTGATGGTTTCCCACCAGTCGGGCAGGCCGTCGCCGTCGGTGTCGAAGCCGGCGGGGCGGACCTCGGCGCCGTAGTTTTCCCAGCCGCCGAGGTCGGCGGTGGTGTCGGGGAGGCCTTTTTTGCCGCTGACGCTGCCGGTCACGGAGTAGGTGCCGTTGAGGGTTTCGTTGATGACGCGCGTGTCGTGCGCGTCGATTTGCGGCAGGTTGCAGCCGACGTCGGAGAGAACCTGTTTGTAGGCGTTGGTCGCGGTGTGGATCGTCGCGTGGGACGGAAAGAAAGGGGAGGCGACCGTGGCGCTGTAGGGCGGCGTGGAGTTTTGCGGGAGCGTGCCTCCGTTCTCGGTGCCGATGGAGAGAAGGGACGCCTGATTGGTCACGGTGGTGGCGCCGTTCAGGAGGATGTTGCCGGCCATGTAATACTGCTGGGTGCCGGGGAAGCCGCCGTATTGAGGATTGAGGAGCGTGGTGATGCCGTTGGCGGGACCGCGCTTGTAGTAGTTGTTGACGAAATTGACCTTGTGGGCGCCGCCGTCGGTGGTGCGGCCGCCCCAGTTGTAGACGACGTTGTTGAAGATATCGAGTTTGCCGGCGTAGTAGCCCGAGGTGTCGAGGCCGCCGGCCATGGACCAGTTGCGGCCCTCGTTGTGGGCGAGGAGATTGTGGTGGAAGGAGGCGATGTCGCCGCCGACGGACGCGGCGTAGCCGTGGGCGGTGCCGGCGGGGTAGTTTTGGTGGCCGGCGACGTTGAGGGCTTCCGAGAGGGAGCAGCGCTGGAAGGTGAGGTTTTTGCCGCTGCGGGTGCTGAGGCCCTCGTCGATGCCCCAGCCGAAGGTGCAGTGGTCCATGATGCAGTGGCTGACGCCGGCCATGCCGGTGGCGTTTTGGGTGGCGCCGCTTTCCTTGCCGACGAGGCCGCGGACAAAGCGGACGACCACGTCGCGGGCGCCGCTCATGGCGAGTTGTTCGCGTTTGATGCAGATGCCTTTGCCGGGGGCGGTCTGGCCGGCGACGGTGATGTAGGGCTTGGTGCTGTCGATGATGATGTCGGACTGGAGGGTGATGAGTCCGGAGACGTCGAAGACGACGGTGCGGGGTCCGTAGTCGCCCTCGATGGCGTCGCGGAGGCTGCCGGGGCCGGAGTCGTTGAGATTGGTGACGTGCCGGACCACGCCGCCGCGACCTCCGCGGGCGTAGCGGCCGTAGCCTTCGGCGCCGGGGAAGGCGAGGTGGCGGGGGCGGAAGCTCCAGGTGGTGCCGGTGGTGATGTTGCCCAGCGAGTCGACCTCGTCCACGCGCCAGTAGTAGGTGGCGAAGGGATCGGCGACGGGGACGGCGCGGCTGTTGGCGGTCTGGTTGCCGAGGTAGGCGGAGGAGGCGCGGGTGGCGGTTTTGACCGAGGCCAGGCCGGTGCCGAGATAAACGTCGTGCGACGCGGTGCCTCCCGCTAGGGCGGAGGCCCAGGACAGGGTGACGGAGCCGGCGTCCGCGTCGGCGTGTTCGTCTCCATCGACTGGATACGGGGTGTTGGCGATGCGGGCGGAGTTGGGCGTGTCGATCTCGAATCCGTTGATGACGACGTTCTTGGTCGTCGCGGTGACGGAGGTGTCGGCGGCGAAAAGGATGGTGGTGACGTCGCTGGCCGAGGTGGTGGCGAAGGTCAGGTAGGAGGTCGGGGCGAGGACGTCGGTCGAGCGGATCGAGGGGGTGAAGGTGGTGGCGTGGACTCCGTTGAGGTAGACCTTGATGGGGGAGACGGTGCCGAGATTCACATCGGTCGGGGAGTCGCCGATGTTGTGAAAGGTGAGGAGGGAGTGGTCTCCGGCGGCGAGGCCGGTGATGGTCATCTGGATCTGGCCGCCGGCGTTGCCGAGGCGGGGGTCGACGCTGAGGCCGTCGCTGACGAGTTTCTGGCCTTCGGTGGTGCTGCCGGTGGCGTAGTAAGTGTAGGAAAGCCCGGTGCCGCCGGCGGTTTGGGCGGCGGCGGTCATGGCGAACGAAACGACGATGGTTTCGCCGGTGGACGCGACGGGGAAGGAGCGGGTGATGGGCGCGGTGCCCACGCTGGTGGTGCCGCCGGTGCTGGCGGTCGTCCACTGGGTGTAGCCGGTGGCGGTCTGCGTGGCGGTGTTGCGGGTGTCGCGGTTGATGTCGACCTTGAGTTCGCCCGCGTCGGCGTGGCCGGCGGCGGAGAGCAGGCCCAGGAGAGTGGCGAAAGCGGTCGCGGGTCGGCGGAGGCGTCGGGGGGAGGGGATGGGGAGCATGCGGGGTTTGCGAGTCTCGGCGAATCAGCCGGGGCCTACAGGGGTTTTATCCCCACCATCGTTGCACATGCGAAGGTGTCCGGGGTCTGACAGTCCGGGCACGGATGGGCGGACGTTGGCACGAGGGTCCGTCATCCGCATCTTGCGGCGTCCGTTTCCCCGCCTGATCGGGCGGGTGGCCGGCCCGCGGCGGGAACTCGCGGGCTCAGCCGACGAGGGTGTCGTCGTCGAGGAAGATCCATTTTTCGACGTCGAACTTCTGGCGGTTGAGGGCCTCGGCGTATTCGGGCTTCCTTACGAGACTGCCGGGACTGTTCATCACCATTTGGATCTTCTCGTTCGGGATGTGGTGCTTGAGCAGGACGAAGGAGGCGTCGTAGTCGCGGCTGTCGTAGCCGATGCCGAGCTTGCGGTAGGCTTCGTTGGAGCTGAGCGCCTGGCCGTTTTCGGTCATCATGCGGTCGACGGCGTAGGCGCCGAAGCCGGCGCCGCGGCCGTCGTTGTAGACGAGGAGCATGGCGCCGACGCCGTAGCCGACGATGTGTTTTACGGACTGCTTCATCTTGTCGCGGTTCTCGACCTGGCGGAGCGGGAAGCGGTTGAAGAGAGACTCGGAGTGGACGCGCACGACGGGGATGTCGTAGATGCGCGGGTGGCCGTGGGTGAGGACGACGAAGTCCTGGCTGGTCACGATGTCGTAGTAGACGTGGACGCGGAACCAGTAGGGCGTGGTGATGAGGTCGAGGATGGGGTCGTCGGGCTGCAACTTGCGGTGCGCGGCGAGGGCCTCGGGGTTGATCGTGACGAAGAAACGGTTGTCGCGAATGACGCGGTAGCCGCGCACGAGCGGATTGGCGCCGGCCATGTAGCGCTCGATGCGGTCCTTGCCGAAGAGCTCGCGGAACTGGAGTTCGGAGAGGAGGATGTCGTTGTCCACCGGCTTCATCGGGAGGAAGTAGCTGGCCGAGTAGATGAAGCGCTTGGCTTCGGGAAGGGCGTGCGGGCGGAAAGGTTTGACCGGTTCGGGCGGGAGGGCGCGTTTCACCGTGGTCTCGGTGGGGCGTTTGAGGATGTGGCCGCCGGCGGCCTTCGACGTGAGGTAGGCGAGGTTGAAGGGCGAGGGCTCGAACTCGAGCGTCTCGGTTCCGACGACGGAGAGGCCCTGGGCGCGGAGGGCGTGGACCTTGTCGGGGTTGTTGGTGAGGACGATCCAGGAGGCTTTGATCCCTAGCAGGTAGCAGATGTGGGAGATGTTCTCGTAGTTGCGGTGGTCCTTTTCGAGGCCCATCGCGGCGTAGGCGGCGAAGGTGGAGACCTGATCGAGGGAAGCCTGCACGAGCATGCGGTCGCGGGCCTTGCCGACGTAGCCGACGCCGCGGCCCTCCTGGAGGAGGTAGAAGAGGACGCCGTTGCCCTTTTCGGAGATGACCTTGAAGGCGCCTTCGAGCTGCTGCACGCAGTCGCAGTCGCAGCCTTGAAGGGTTTCGGAGGTGACGCAGCTGGAGTGGAGGCGGGTGTAGAGCGTGGCGGCGGTGGTGACGTCGCCGTGGGCGAGGGCGATGATGTAGTGCTTGTCGATGATGTCCTGGAAAACGTAGGCGCGGAAAAGGCCGAAGACGGTGTCGAGGACGCAATTGGCGATGTAGAGCGTGGTGCCGTAGAGGGGCCGCTCCTCGAGCGAGGTGGGCTTCAGAATGGCGCCGGTGGCGTGCTGGAGCTCGCGGACGAGGCCGGCGAATTCGGCGGGGACGGCGCTGGTGGGATCGAAGTTGGCGGCGGACATTGAGAGGGAGGAGAGGGAGCCAGACGAGGCGGAGGAGTCGGCGTCTTTAACCACGGAGGACACGGAGGTCACGGAGCTTTGGAAGCGGGAAAGGGTGAGAGGGCGGGCAACTCGATCTCCGTGCGCCTCCGTGAACTCCGTGGTTAAGTTGGCTCAATGCGCGACGTGGAAGGGGGGGAGTTTGAAGAAGCTGAGGAAGAAGATCGCGGCGATGACGTAGCCGAGGACGGGGAGGCCGCGGGGCTTGCCGGCGAGGAGGGCGAGCAGGGCGGCGGAGATGAGGCCGAAGCCGATGCCCTCGGCGATGCTGAAGGTGAGCGGGATGCCGATGATGACGAGCGCGGAGGGGATGGCGATGTGCAGGTCGCCAAAGTCGATTTCGGCCACGGACTGGAGCATGAAGACGCCGACGAGGATCAGAATGGGCGCGGTGGCCGCGGCGGGGATGGCGAGGAAGAGCGGAGCGAGGAAAAGCGACATCAGCATGAGCACGCCGACGGTGATCGCGGTGAGCCCGGTGCGGCCGCCGGCCTCCACGCCGGAGGAGCTTTCGACGTAGCTCACGACCGTGCTGGTGCCGCAGAGCGAGCTGAGGATGGCGGCGAGCGAGTCGGCGAGCAGGGCGCGGCCGGCCTTGGGCAGGTGGCCCTGTTTGTCGAGCAGGCCGGCGCGCTTGGTGACGCCGATGAGCGAGCCGATGTTGTCGAACATGTCGACGAGCAGGAGCGAGAGGATGAGCGGCAGGACTTTTAGGAGCGCCGAGACGTCGGCGAGGAAGGACAGGTCGAGGCGGAAGAATACCGGCGCCATCGACGGCGGCGCGGAGAGGAGCTGCGCGGGCAGGGAGGTGACCTTGCCTCCGTGCCCGTTGGGGACGAAGAGCCCGGCGACGGTGATGAGCAGGAGGCTGACGAGGATGGCGCCGGGGACCTTGCGGACGGCGAGGACGGCGGTGAGGATGACGCCGGCGAGGGCGAGGGCGACGGGCGGGGAGGCGAAGTTGCCCGGCGAGACGAGGGTCTCGGGGTGGGCGGCGATGATGCCCGCGCTTTCGAGCCCGATGAAGGCGATGAAGACGCCGATGCCGGCGGTGATGGCGATCTTGAGCGAGTAGGGGATGGCTTGTATCAGCTTTTCCCGGACGCCGGTGAGGGAGAGGAGGAGGAAGAGGACGCCGTTGACGAAGACCATGCCGAGCGCCTGTTGCCAAGGGACGCCGGCGCCGAGGCAGATGGAGAAGGCGAAGAAGGCGTTGATCCCCATGCCGGGGGCGAGGGCGAGCGGGTAGTTGGTCAGCAGCGCCATCAGGAAGGTGGCGAGCGCGGCGCTGACGGCGGTCGCGACGAGGAGCGCGCCTTTGACGGCGATGAACGAGGCCGCGGTCGGATCGGAGCCGATGGCCGGGTCTGCGCCGAAGCCGTTCATCAGAATGGCCGGGTTGACCGCGAGGATGTAGGCCATCGCGGTAAAGGTGGTCAGGCCGGCGGCGAGCTCGCGGCCGACGGTGGTCTTGTGTTCGGCGAGTTTGAAGAAGCGGAGCATGGAAGAAGGGGATGAAGGCGGAGACCTGAAACCTGGAGGAAAGGGGAGGGCGAGGGGGGTGGCCGCGCAGGCGCCAACGAGGGTGCCGACGCGGCCGGTGCGGGCGACGGGATGAGAGGCGTTTATGGCCGGCTGGGCGAGGTTATGATGGAGCAGGGCTTTGCGTCCGCTTTTTGGCCACAATCGGGAATTCCTTGGTATTTCGTTGCATGCGCGCGGACGCGGACCACGAGTCGGCGAGATGGAGGGAGCCGGCGGACCAGGCGAGAGGCTTTGTGGACCCGGCGGGGGCGGCCCGGCGGGCGCGGAGCACCTCTTCGGCGCCTTCGGAGTCGCAATAGTGGCCGATCTCGGGGAGGTGGTGCCGTTGAGAAGGCGGGCTTCGGCGTAGGCGGTCATCATCGAGCTCTCGACGTGGACGCGCGGGTCGACGAGCCCGGGGCGTCGACAGAGGCGAACGTGGCGCCGTCGACGGAGGCGAAGTGTTTCCCGGCGGTGCCGGCGGGTTGGGCGCGGGCGATGCGGCCGGAATGGATGCGGTTGAGCTGCAGGTGGAGAGCAGGCGGGCGCCAGTGAAGACAAGATCGGGCGCGGCTCGGCTCATCGCCACGGCGGCGAGCCCTTGGCCCGTCCACTTGGGAGACGGGCTGGGGTGCTGCTTGGAAGGCCCGCGCCTGCCTCTTCTCAGCCCTCGAGGACGACGAGGGTTTCGCCGGCGTTGACGGGTTTGCCCTCGGCGCAGCGGATCTCGCGGATCTTGCCCGCGCGGGAGGCGGAGACGGTGACCTCCATCTTCATGGATTCGAGGACCACCAGCGGATCGCCCTCGGCGACGGAGGCGCCGGGCTCGACGAGGATTTTCCAGACGTTGCCGGGGATGTGCGCGGGCAGCGCGACGCAGCCGGCGGGGATGGCCTGCTCGTCGACGGCGGAGGCCGCTTCGTCGGCGGAGTGGTAGTTGAGCTGGCCGCTCTGCTCCCAGCGGTGCAGCTCGGCCTCGAAGGCGGCCTCGCGCTTGCCGGTGAAGGCGGCGATCTCCGAGGAGTTTTCCGCGAGAAACCTCTGGTAGTCGCGCAGTTTGAAGGTCGTTTCCTCGACGCGGAGTTTCACGCGGCCCTGAGGGAAGTCGTCGCGGAACTTCGTCAGCTCGGCGTTGGAGACGGGGTAAAATTTGATCTGGTCGAAGAAACGCAGGAGCCAGGGCTTCCCGTCGGTGAAGTCGGCGGTTTGCTTGTAGCGGTTCCACATCTGGCAGGTGCGGCCGATGAACTGGTAGCCGCCGGGGCCCTCCATGCCGTAGACGCAGAGGTAGGCGCCGCCGATGCCGACGGCGTTTTCGGGCGTCCAGGTGCGGGC